>JAHEDC010000557.1 GCA_024641425.1 Verrucomicrobiales bacterium
CGGAAAGATTCGTCCTCAAGGCATTCTGCGAACGGTCTCGCGTCCAGATCTCCCGACACGGCCCCCAGGTCCGGGCGGTAGACGCCGTCGACAAAGACGATGCGGTTTCCTTCCTCGATCTCCGCGAAGATCTCCCCGGAAAGGTCGACCGCACCTGAATCCGCGTGTCCACGGGGCCAGTCCACCGATGCGATCTCATTCACATTCGTGTACTTCCACTCTTCGTCCCGAACTGTCGGAAGACCGTTTTCAGTGAAATATGCGAACGCCTCCGATCTGATGTCCTTCAGCCAAACCGGCTGATCGGAAGCCTTAATGCCTTTGTCAAAATCGGTCTTGTAAATGGTTTCTTTACCTGCCTTTATACTCATTGTCCTGTTAATTGATTATCGATAGTTCCTTCAAACACTCCTTGATCCGCTCGAAAGAATGCGTCATATCGTTGTCAAGCCCTACCGAAAACCTTACCAACCCCTCACTGAGACCGATCTCCATACGCTCTTCGATCGGGATCTCCGACGATGTACTGTGGCCCGGAGCGCTGAACAAGGTCTTGAAATATCCCAGGCTGACCGCCAGATATCCGACCTTCTTTTCCTGCATTCGCCTCATCAGCGCGTTCGCGGTCTTCGCGTCGCCTACGTCGAGGGCCAGCATCCCTCCAAAACCGTATCCCGGGTTCATCATCGACCTGAGCAGTTCGTGCTGAGGATGCCCTTCAAGACCCGGGTAGTGGACCTTGAGCCCGAGGCTGCTGAATCCCTCCGCCAGGAAATCCGCGTTCGCGCTGTGCTGTTTCATCCGCAGATGCAGCGAGTGAAGGTTCTTCAGGATGCTTGCCGCGCGGCTGCTGTCGAGAACCGCGCCAAGCAGCATTGAGGCCCCCTCATTGATATCCGTCAACTGATGGACAAATTCGTCCGTGGCGCAAACACACCCCGCGACACAGTCGCTGGTCCCATTTATGAACTTGGTCATACTGTGCACGACGACATCCGCCCCGAGCCTTATCGGCGACAGCATCATCGGGCTGAAGGTGTTGTCCACTACGACCTTGATCCCGTGTTCTTTTGCGATCGCGCTGATCGAAGGTATGTCCGCGATCTCAAGAAGGGGATTGCTCATCGTCTCGCAATAGATGACCTTTGTTCTCTCGCTAGCCGCCTTCCTCACCTCTTCAAGATCGTTAAGATCGACGAATTTGACCCTGATCCCGAGCCGTGGAAGGAAATTCTTGAAGAACGCATAAGTGCCGCCGTAGATCGTGTGCGACGAAATTATCTCGTCACCCGTCCTGCAAAACTGGAGCAGGGTCGACGTTATCGCGGCCATCCCGGACGCGGCGACCTGCGCCGATTCGCTGTCCTCCATCCGGGCAAGCGCTTGCGCAAGGTACTTGTTGGTCGGATTCCAGTGCCTGGAATATAGAAAACAGCCCTCGATCTCGTGGTCGAACAGCTCTTCCATCTTCTCCGCACTTGTAAACGTGTACGTGGAAGAATCCGTTATTGAAGGGTTAACATCGCCGAATTCCCCGAATACCAGGTAGTCCTGGATTCTGTTTGCCGGATCGAAGTTTGTCATCGTCGTTTAAAACCACCTGCGCACCGCGCGGCGGTATTCCTCGAATTTTTCACCGTGAAGCTTCGTCATATGTTCCTCTTCGAGCCTCACCTGAACCTGCATCGACACCTCGCCGATAGCGAACGCCGTAAGCGTCAATGCGTTCGGCATCGTCAGGAACAGTCCGAATAGAAGCACCCTCATTCCGAAGAATATAGGGTTGCGCGACACCGAGAACAGGCCCTTGCGGACCAGTTCCGTCTCGTGCTCGGAATCAATGCCGATCCTCCACGAAGCACCCATTTGCGCCTGCGCCGCCGCCACCCAGATAAGCGCGGCGACAAGGACCACGACTCCGGCCAGTTTCAAATAGAGGCTTTCAAGCCAGACGATCGGAGTCAGATATGTGTAGATTCCCGGAAACGTCTCGAAAGCGATGACCGAGAACAACACGAGCAGACCTATGAGCCTGAAAAGCCTGCCGACGAGATCGTGCGCGCTGTCGGTCCCTCCGAGTTTGTATGGATTGATCCCGGTTCTCTTCCAGACAAGGTATGACCGCCCCCCCAACGCCACGGCGAAGAACAGAAGCAGAAAAACCGGAAGAAAGATCCTCAGAAACTGGTCCATTTCACAAACCGGTCCGCGCCCTTCCTATTGGACCGCAGCCCTCACCCAATCGTAGCCCTTTTCTTCAAGTTCGAGCGCGAGTTCCTTGCCCCCTTCCTTGACGATCCTGCCGTCCGCCAGCACGTGGACGAAGTCCGGGACGATGTAGTTGAGAAGCCTCTGATAGTGAGTCACCAGAACGATGCCGTTCTCTTTGCTCTTGAGCTGGTTCACACCTTCGGCGACGATCCTGAGCGCGTCGATGTCGAGGCCCGAGTCCGTCTCATCCAAAAGCGCAAGCTTTGGCTCGAGCACAGCCATCTGGAGTATCTCGTTGCGCTTCTTTTCGCCGCCCGAGAAGCCCTCGTTGACCGAACGCTTGAAGAATGAGGGGTCCATTTCAACGATCTTCGCTTTTTCCTTCAGAAGGTCGTTGAACTCCAGGGGATCGAGCTCTTCTTCACCGATATGCTTCATCTTCTCGTTATATGCGAGCCTCAGGAACTGCGAGTTCGAAACACCGGGCACTTCGACCGGGTACTGAAAGGCCATAAAGATGCCTTCACGAGCGCGTTCGTCGGGTTCAAGATCGAGGAGGTTCTTTCCCTCGTAGAGGATCTCGCCCTTTACGACCTCGTATGCCGGATGGCCCGCGAGAACCTTTGCCAATGTCGATTTTCCGGAGCCGTTCGGTCCCATTATCGCGTGCACCTCGCCCTTGCCGATGGTCAGGTTCAGCCCCTTAAGTATGTTCTTTCCGTCGATCGCGACGTACAGGTCTTTTATCTCTAATAACATTGTCTTATTCATTCTTACCGCCTTGAATTACGCCGCTCAGGCGTCTGCGCCCTGCCGGGTCCAACGGATCAGGCCCCTCATATGCATCAGGAAGAAAACCGAACTCCCGAGCACGACCGCCACACTGTGCGTCATAAACCCGAAGGTGACCCAGCTGGCGCTCGCGATCATGAAGAGGGCGAACCCGACCTTGTTCTTATTGCCAAGCAGATAAACGCCAAGCAGGCCGCAGGCCGTCGCCATCCAATCGATCCCGTAGTACTGGAACGCTGCCGCAAATGTGTCTCCGATAGTTTCCAATCAGTTTTCCTCCGCTGCTCTTGCTCAAGAACGGGCGCGGTTTCCGATATGAAAACCGCGCCTCTCTTCAGCCCAAATCAGCTATCCAGAAATCTCACCGCACCTGTCTCAAGATCATAAACAGCGCCTACGATGATCACTTTCCCTTCTTCGACCAGTTCCTTTATCACGGGACTATCTTTCACAATACTGTCTCGTGCGAGACGAACATTTGCCTCTCCGACCGCATCGACGAACTTCGCATTTTTCGAGTTCTTCATCCCGTCCAACCAGTTCTTGCTCACAATTTCGACCGCTGGTTCGATCTTATCGAGCAGGCCTGTTAGATTGCCGAGTTCGGCATAGTCGCAGGCGCCTTTGACCGCACCGCACTGCGTATGTCCCAATACGACGATCACCTTTGAACCGGCTAGTTTGGTGGCAAACTCGAAGCTTCCGAGCATGTCAGGATACATTACATTTCCTGCCACCCGGCCGTTGAATGCATCTCCGTTGTTCAGGTCAAAGATCTCCTCAACTGCTACTCTGGAATCCAAACAACTTAGGATCGAGGCGAACGGATACTGGCCGTCGGCCGTTGCCGCCACTTGTTTGCGGTAGTTTTTGTTGTTGTCAGACTTTCCAGCCAAGAACCTCGAATTGCCGTCCCGGAGCATCTGAAGTGCCGCCTGCGGGCTCAGGGCCGCTTGCGAAGCTTTAGTCTGGACGCCGTATTTACCCTCTTGCGCGAAAGTCGCGGGCGAGGCCCCCAA
>JAHEDC010000096.1 GCA_024641425.1 Verrucomicrobiales bacterium
GGATGGCCACTAACAACAAACCGTTGGCAAATATGAGGGGCAGCAGCGGACGGACAATCGATTTCATGGAAATTCGGAGGTTTAGGGTGATGGTGAACGGCCAAAAAGGCCAGGTGATTCGAGCCGGAGCCCTCCTCGTTCTCAACCGTAGGATGACTCGACGCGAGGTGCAACGTCGCGATACTCGTAATCGACGTTGTAGATTTCCTTCATGCATTCGAGTGATTTCACCTTATCTCCCATCTCGTCGAAAACGAGACCCAGGTTGTAAAGGGCGTCCTTCTTTGTGTTGTCCATGATCTGCAGCTCATTGATTGCCCCCTGGAAGTGGGTGACAGCGATATCGAACATCTTCTTGCGCTCGCAGCATTTTCCGAGCATGAGCATGGCCTTGATCCGGATCGAGGGGTTGCTCTTCGCTCGCTGGAGTTCCGGTATCGCCTCGGTGAAGTAGCCACCATCGTAGAGCGCCGAACCAAACTCGAATCGCAACTGCGGGTCTGTCGGATTGCGATCGACCCGCACCCGCGACTCGGAAATCCTCTGCTCGACCTGTTCTTGTTTCCGCTGGTCTAGAAGGGCCTGTTTTTCCTCGAGATCGTCCCCGGCGCCTTCCGCCACTTCGATTTCCAGTCGCTTGATTTCCACTTCCCTCGCGCGATCCGCCATCTCCTCGACCTTGCGAAGAAGCGAACTGTCACTTGCGCTCAGCGAATAGGCCCACTCGTAGTAACCCTGGGCACCCGTCCAGTCCTCTTTGCGCTCGTAAAGGTCGGCGATGCGACGGACCACGTTAAGATTGTTCGGATCCTCCGCGTATTTCGCACCCCACTCGGCGAGCTGGGCGTCGATTTGCTCCTCGGTCATCCCCGTACGGCCCTGCATCTCAAGCGATTGGGACTCAGCCTGATCCTTGAGCATGTCGCGGAATCCCCCTCCGCCGCCCCAGCCGCCCTTTGTCATCGAGGCGCGGGCCGAGCAATCCCGTGCCTTCTTCGAAGCCTCCCCGTCCGAAGGATCGCGCTTGACGATCTCGGCAAAGACCGCCGCCGCCTTTTCGACTTCATTCTGGGCAAGCAGATGCTCGCCGAGCTTATGGAGCGTTTTTGTATTCTCCGGATGCCCTTCCCGGACGGTTTCAAGTGCGAAACCCGCCGTGAGCGGGAGCCCTGCCGCATTCGCCGCCTCAAAGAGAGCCTCGTTCGCGTCGATCGCATAGGGCTCGGTTTCAAGCCGCTTCTCGATATCGAGGATTGCATCCAACGGGTCCTTCTTGATCTTTCCCCGGACTTTCATCAGCGAGAATCCGCCGCCGGAGATCTGCAGGCCGCCTTTTTTCTTTTCTTCGGTTTTCGATTTCTGCACGCCAGCCGCACGGAGCACCTTCCGGCCATCAAGGAAGCCCGGCTGATCCTTCAGCACGTTTTGGAGCAAGGTGATCGCATAGCCGTAATTGTGGGTCTCGACCGCACTCAGAGCCTTGAGAAAGAGCTTCTTCTGCTCGAGGGGAAGATCGTTTTCGGTAACCGGTTCAGGGGACATTTTTCTTTGGAAATATTCGGGATTTAACGAGGGAGGGATGGTGAGTAATAATGAAAAGCGGCGTTTTGTAAAGCAAAGGGGCTCTCAAGGGCGATTCGACCGGCGACTCATTCTACGGGAACACCCTCGTCGCTCCCGAGGAAATCACGGAAATTCCTGAATTCCTCACCGCATCCTTCCGGAAAGCCAGCCAGGCCGTGCTCGAAGACAACCACCCAGAAGAAGGTTGCCATCATGAAGAGCATTACCCAGATCACTAGTCGGAGAATTGCCATTGTTACACCATTGCGGGCGAATTGGGAAGAGGCGTCGCACCCTTCCCGCGAGACGGATTCACGCCCTCCTTCCTCTTCTTCGCTTTCCGCCCCCCGATCAAACAAAATTTGAAATCTTTTGAATCGAACATTGCACGGCGAACGAGCCGATGATTGACTAAGCGATGGCTAGCCAACGGTATCTCCTCCCCCTCGTCCTCGTGCTTTCCCTTTTCTGCGTCTCCGGGAGCCGAAAGTCCAAAACGCTTGTGAGCTTCCACATCGAGGCCGAGAGAGAGGAAGCGGAGATCGACCCCGGGGGGAAATTCATCCTTCCACTCACTCTCGGAAATCCTCCGACAACTTATTTTTTCCAGAAAGTCCCTGAATTGACGAACAAGCAGGTGGAGGGTTTTTATGCCTTTCCGTCGCGCACCGGCGAGGGATTCGGCGCCGCCTTTAAGCTCGACACCCAGGGCCGCAACCGCCTCCAGAGTGTCACCGCCCTGAACTCGGGAAAACGGCTCCTCACCACCGTGAACACGCGTCCCGTGAATTTCGTGGTCATCGACCGAGCCATCAGCCACGGCTATATTGTCGTTTGGTCCGGCCTCACGGCGCAGGACATCGTCGCTTTCCGCGAATCGATGCCGGAGATCGTACCGAGCACTCCGACCGAAGAGGAAGACGCATGGACCGAATCGGGGAACGCGAATCCGTCCAGGGGGAATGACGAGAACGGCGACACGAAAAAGCGCGGGTTCTTCGGGAGACTCTTCAAGGGAAAGGCAAAGACGACAGAGCACGGAGAAGGGGAGTCCAACGGTTCCGCGGACGATTTCGCACCTCCGGAATTCTAAGGGGTCAAGCGTGAGCAGGCCACCATTGACCACCATGGCATACGTTCCCACATTCCACTCCCGTCTCGTCGGCGTCTCCTTCGTCGTGCTCATGCACTTCCATCTGGCCGCCCATGCCGAGGTTCGCCCGCTCGAGCTGGTTCTTCCGACGAAGAATCGCGCACTCCTCACCGGGAATCCCACGCACTTCTACCAGTATTGCGACCGCACCTTTGAAGGTCGCGTCACGCAACCCTGGCAGGCCGGTCAGTACGGCTACGTCCGGAATCCCGTCCGAACCTCGTCCGGTATCGTCTACACGCGATTCCACGAAGGCATCGATATCCAGCCGGTCGAGCGCGACAAAAACGATGAACCCCTCGATATCATTCGTGCGATCTCGCACGGAACCGTGGCCTACATCTGTCCTCTCACCGGGCGGAGCAACTACGGGAAATACATCGTGATCGAACACGACTGGGGCTACGGGAAATTCTACAGCCTGTATGC
This sequence comes from Verrucomicrobiales bacterium, assembly GCA_024641425.1. Lineage (GTDB taxonomy): Bacteria > Verrucomicrobiota > Verrucomicrobiia > Verrucomicrobiales > DEV007 > JAHEDC01. The sequence goes on from JAHEDC010000096.1 coordinate 3,146, forward strand.
CCACCTCGCGAAAATCACGATCGCCGTGGGCGAGAAGGTGGCGCCCGGCTCGCCGATCGCCGTCATGGGCTACACCGGCAGCGGGTTGAACCGCACCCGTGCGCACGTGCATCTGGAGCTGAATATGATCATTCAGAGCCGCTTCAGCAAGTGGCACGACCAGAGCTTCAACACTCCGAACTACCACGGCGCCTTCAATGGGCTCAACCTGACCGGCATCGATATCGCCGGTCTCTACGCAGCCCATGCAAGGAACCCGAAGATTACCATCCCGCAGTTCCTCGCCGCCACCGACACCTATTTCAAGGTCACCGTTCCCCGCGACGGAAGCATTGAGGTCATGGACAACTATCCCTGGCTCGCCCGTAACATGGGATCGGCCCGCGGCAGACCCTCGTGGGAGATCAGCTTCGACAGCGGCGGTGTTCCCCTCGCCGTAAGCCCGAGCAGAACTACCGTGGCCGCGCCGACCCTCACCTGGGTGCAATCGTCCGACGTCTCCCATCGATACAATACCCGGGGACTCCTCTCCGGGAGCGGCCGCGCTGCAACCCTCGCAGGCACCGGCCTGAATTACATCCGGCTCATCACAGGTCAGTTCTAGCTAGCACGAAGTCGGCTCCCGCGCCGCAAGTCTCACCGCGTGGGTCAGCGCACCCTCGACAAACCCGAGACATTCCACCGCTCCGGACGGTTTTCCGGGCAAGGCCACCACGAGGGATCGCTCGACCACCGCCGCGAGCCCGCGCGAGAGGATCGCGTTCGGCGTGATCTCCATGCTCCGGAAGCGCATCCATTCCCCAAAGCCTGGAATCTCCACGCTCATGATCCCCCGGATCGCCTCGGGGGTCACGTCTCGCGCCGCAATGCCGGTGCCACCTGTCGTCAGGATAAGACCGCAGCCTTGGGCGGAAAAAGAAAGCACCGCCGCCCTGATGCGTTCGATCTCATCCGGGACGATCGCTTCCGCGACCACCTCCCAGCCGCGGGAAGAGGCTTCACCCCGTAGCGCAGGCCCCCCGTGATCCTCATATTCTCCCAAGGCCGCTCGATCCGAAACCGTAATGATGCCGACGCGAAAACTCATGGAATAGTGATTGCTTGCTTCGTTTTCTCCAGGACTCGAATATCGCGAATCTCCATGCGCTTGTCCACTGCCTTGCACATATCATAGATTGTAAGGCAAGCCATGCTCACCGCCGTAAGGGCCTCCATCTCCACTCCCGTCTTCGCCTCGGTGCGCGCCGAACCCAAGACGATAACCCCATGATCGAGCACCTCGAAATCCACTCCCACGTAGGCAAGCGGGAGTTGGTGACACAGGGGAATCAATTCGTCCGTCCGTTTTGCCGCCTGAATGCCTGCGATGCGCGCTACCCCGAGCACGTCGCCCTTCTTCAGCGCATTCTCCCGAATCAATCGTACCGTGTCCTCGCCCATCGCGACAAAGCCACCCGCCCGCGCCTCACGGTAAGAGATTTTCTTTGGAGTGACGTCGACCATCGTCGCCTCACCCGAGTCCGAGATGTGGGAAAGAAGAGAATCACCCATTCCTTACCGCATACACCCGTGCTCGGAACTTTGCAATTTCGTAACCACCCTCTTCGACCGCCAGAGGACCTCGTCCCCCAACAAAGGGCGATTTCCCTTTACACCGCGCCGAATTCCCGGCATCATCCCCGACATGCGGAAAGGTCTCACGGCAGACATCAGCAAAACGTGGATCCCGGAACTCACACCGGAGGAACGGGCCACTCTCATGTCCTATGGCGAGCACACCGTGATCAAGGAGGACGAAATCCTTATCCTGCAGGGCCAGCAGCAGGATATGCTTTTCCTTCTCCTTTCCGGAGAACTTCGGGCCCAGGCAAGCTCCCACCGGAGCCAGGTCATCCTCGGCAAGATTTCTCCGGGCGAAAGCGTCGGTGAAATGAGTGTCATGGACCCCTTCACGGCAAGCGCGACGATTCGCGCCTTGAAGGAAGGGAATCTCTGGAAGATCGAAAGGGACAGATTCGACAAATTCATCGAGGAAAACCCGCGCGCTGGTACCAAGGTTCTCCGGCACCTCGCCAAAACGATGGCCCGTCGCGTGCGCCGCGCCTGCGCGCATCTTGTTCACCAAGCGGACGCCGCTTACTACGACTGGGATTAACCGCAAGGAAGGGCGTCGAACACCCTTTACAAGCCGGGAGTGGCATGGCAGATAAGGGGCAACTCGCCCATGCCCAAGGATACCTCGCTCAAGAAAATACTGCTCATTGGCTCAGGCCCGATCGTCATCGGCCAGGGCTGCGAATTCGATTATTCAGGTGTCCAGGCCTGCAAGGCCCTCCGAGAGGAAGGCTACGTCGTCATCCTCGTGAACTCGAATCCGGCCACGATCATGACCGATCCGGAATTCGCCGACCGCACCTATATCGAACCCATCACCCCGGAAATCGTCGAGAAAATCATCCTTCGGGAGAAACCCGATGCCCTCCTCCCAACCCTTGGCGGCCAGACGGCCCTGAATACTGCGATGGAACTGGTGCGCCGCGGTTTCCTTGAGAAGCACGGAGTGAAGCTCATCGGGGCCAACGCGCAAGCCATTCAGAAGGGCGAAGACCGCCTTGAGTTCAAGGATGCGATGATCCGCATCGGCCTCGATATGCCTGTCTCGGGCGTGGCCCATACACTGGCCGAAGCCCTCGAAATCTCGCGCGAGATCGGCCGATTCCCGCTCATCATTCGCCCCGCTTACACCCTCGGAGGCAGTGGCGGGGGCATCGCCTACAACAAGGAGGAATTCGAGGAAATCGTCGCCCGTGGCCTCGACCTCTCCCCCGTCACCGAGGTCCTCGTCGAGGAATCCCTCCTCGGCTGGAAGGAATACGAAATGGAAGTGATGCGCGACCGCAACGACAACTGCGTCGTCATTTGCTCGATCGAGAATATCGACCCCATGGGCGTCCACACCGGCGACTCCATCACGGTCGCTCCCGCCCAGACGCTGACCGATCGCGAATACCAGATCATGCGCGACGCCTCGTTCGCCGTCATCCGCGAGATCGGCGTCGAGACCGGGGGCTCGAACATCCAGTTCTCCGTCGATCCCAAAACCGGCCGAATGATCGTCATCGAGATGAACCCGCGTGTCTCCCGTTCGTCCGCCCTGGCAAGCAAAGCAACCGGCTTCCCTATCGCCAAGATCGCGGCCAAACTCGCCGTCGGCTACACGCTGGACGAGCTGAAGAACGACATTACCAGGGAGACCCCGGCCAGCTTCGAACCGACCATCGACTACTGTGTCGTCAAGGTGCCCCGCTTCACCTTCGAGAAGTTTCCCGCCGCCAATGCCGTCCTCACCACCCAGATGAAAAGCGTCGGCGAGGCCATGGCCATCGGACGCACCTTCAAGGACGCGGTGCAGAAGGCTCTCCGATCACTGGAAATCGGGCGCTTCGGCTTCGGCGCAGACGGCAAGGACGGTCCGCTCCCTTCCCTTGATTTCCTCCGCAACAAGCTTTCCGTCCCCAACGCAGAACGCGTCTTCCACCTTCGCAATGCCTTCGCGGCGGGAATGTCCGACAACGAGATATTCGAACTCTCCGCCATCGATCCGTGGTTCATCATGCAGTTCCGTCAGATATTCGAGGGCGAGAAAGCCATTTCCGAAGGTTCCATGAATCTTCTGCAGGCGAAAAGGAACGGCTTTTCCGACCGGCAAATCGCCTACCTGAAAGGCTCCGACGAGGCTTCCGTGCGCGCGAAACGCAAAGCCGAGGGTATCCTCCCTACATACCGGCTCGTCGATACCTGCGCCGCCGAATTCGAGGCCTTCACACCCTACTACTACTCGACCTATGGTGACGAGAACGAGGCCCGCGGGAGCGACAAGAAAAAGATCATGATTCTTGGCGGCGGGCCGAACCGCATCGGCCAAGGCATCGAGTTCGACTACTGTTGCGTTCACGCCGCCTTCGCCCTCAAGGAACTCGGATTCGAGACCATTATGGTCAACTCGAATCCCGAAACGGTCTCCACCGACTATGATACCAGCGACAAGCTCTACTTCGAGCCCCTAACGCTCGAGGATGTGCTTAACATCTACGAGCAGGAGAAATGTTGGGGGGCTATCGTGCAGTTCGGCGGCCAGACCCCACTCAATCTCGCGGCCGCCCTTGAAGCAAACGGCGTCCCCATTATCGGCACGTCCCCGAAAAGCATCGAACTCGCCGAGGATCGCAAATTCTTCTCCGCCCTTCTTGAAAAGCTCGAACTCAAGCAGGCCCCGAGCGGGACCGCCGTCTCTCTCGACGAGGCCCTCGCCATCGCCCACCGCATCGGTTACCCCGTCCTCGTTCGCCCCTCCTTCGTCCTCGGAGGCCGCGCCATGATGATCGTCTACAGCGACGCCGAACTCACTCGCTATATGGAGGAAGCCGTCGAAGCCAGTCAGGAACGGCCTGTTCTCGTCGACCGTTTTCTCGACGACGCCACCGAGGTCGACGTCGACTGCATCAGCGACGGCGAGACCACGGTTGTCGGCGCCATCATGGAGCATGTCGAGCAAGCGGGCATCCACAGCGGGGACAGCGCCTGCGCCATCCCCGCCTTCTCTCTCTCGGAGAACATCAAACAGGAGATCATGAGCGCCAGCAAGGCCCTTGCCCGCGAACTCGAGGTGCGGGGCCTCATGAACATGCAGTTCGCGGTCAAGGACGAGCAACTCTACGTCATCGAGGTCAATCCACGCGCCTCCCGAACCGTTCCTTTCGTCAGCAAAGCCATCGGCGTCCCTCTTGCAAAGCTGGCCGCCAAGATCATGGCCGGCAAAACACTCAAGGAACTCGGCTTCACCCAGGAAATCATCCCACCGCATTTCTCCGTAAAGGAGGCCGTCTTTCCTTTCGTCCGCTTCCCCGGCATCGATATCGTCCTCGGTCCGGAAATGAAATCGACGGGCGAAGTCATGGGAATCGACAGTGACTTCGGCACCGCCTACGCGAAATCCCAAATGGCCGCCTCCTCTCCCCTCCCGACGGAGGGCAACATCTTCATCAGCGTCCGCGATACGGACAAGCCGCGCATTGCCGAGATCGCCCGCGGCTTCCACGAACTCGGCTTCGCCATTTTCTCGACCTCAGGAACCGCAAAGGTCATCGGGGAGTCCGGTGTTCCCGTTAGCATGCTCTTCAAGCTAGCGGACGGAAGGCGGCCCAATGTCCTCGACATGATCAAGAACAGCGAGATCGACCTCATCGTGAACACGCCCTCCGACGTCGCCGCACGCAAGGATGAAGTAACCATCCGCAGCACCGCCGTCGCCCATAAGATTCCTGTCCAAACCACTCTCCGTGGTGCCCGGGCGAGCATCCAGGCCATTCGTGCCCTCCGCGAACGAGGCATCGACGTGAAGACGCTCCAGGAGTATCACGCTTAATATAGGAGCGCCCCGAAAGAGGAGGCCCCGCCCTCCGTCTTTCTCTCTTGCAAGAAATGACTTCGCACGAGAGCAACTGTGCGAGGACCACCGGCGGGAACACTTTCAATCATCGCTGACTTCGCCGCTCCGCAAACGAAGAACAGCCCCCGGGTCGCACTGACTCCTCGGTTGCGGGCAAGAGATTTGCCAAAAAAAGGCCCGCCGCTCCTTCTCCAAGGAATGGCGGGCCTTCGGAGCTATGATACAATTAAGGCAGAGGAACGCGGGTGACCCTGACCTGCAGGTAGCGCGCCGCTCCGGTAACGGTGATGTCACTGGCCAAGCGATAGGTAACCACATCGAAATTCGGGTTGTCGATCGAGGGATCAATCCCCGCTTGGATCAAACCGTCATTCGCCGATTCATTCGTCCATGTGATCAGATCCGGAGAGGACCATACGGAATAGCGGAGTTCACTATTCCCATCCGAGTAGATGTAGGATCCGTAACTCGGACTTGCCGGATCCGTGTCGAGGAAGCCCCCGACTCCCGCTCCGAATTGCCGGAAGGTGATGCCCAAGTAGTTGAATCCGCCACTGGAAATCAGGGAAACCTGCGGGAGTTTCTCAGGATCGGCCACCGAAATATCCATTCCCATCGCCCGCTCGATGAGGTTTACCGCCGTATCGCTATCCGAATCCTCCCCGTCGGGTGCGGCTTTCACCGTGAGGGTGAAGGTTTGGGAATTCGAATCCCATGAGAGGCTCCGCGTAACGGTTATATCAAAGGTCCCTCCATCCGGAAGGTTCGGAACCCCACTCAGCACTCCCGTCTCCTCATCCATGGTGAGTCCCGGCACTGCGGGCGAATAAGCGTAACGGGGAACCGAAGAATAGAACGTCCCGCCGTTCAGGGTGAGCGCGCTATTGATCGCCATCATGTTGACCGCACTATTCGCCATAGCGGGCGTCGCGCTCGCAATCGCGGGATCAGGTGAAGTGGTGAAGGCCGAATTATATTGCCAGTTTCCGGATACCGAGAAGTCGTTCTCAAGGTCCACCGCGCTCTCGACGTGAGCCCCCTCGAACTGAGAAATATTCTCCGCGGCAGGGCCATGGGTCATCGGCGTAATCTGAGCCGTGAACGTGTTGTTCCGATTCCACGAGACTCCATGGATGGGGATACATCGGGGGTCGAGGATATCCACGAACGCTGGGAAGAAGTTCGCGAACTCGCCCCATCCGTCCCCATTGCCCGGAAGGACGCAAAGCTCCGAATTCGAATTGATGACGAGAGTCCCATCGGAGGCGTCAAGATCGTCGGGAGGCAACACATAATCGCGGAAGTCCCCGTTGTAGACCACGATAAGGGTGCCGGCAGGGATCGCCTTCCAGAAATCAATATGGGCAAACTCGACATCAAATGTCGCGTGGTTATTGGAGATCTTGTAATCGCGGAGATCGACTTCCACCGTTGTGAAGAACTCCACCCATTCGCCATTCGCGGGATGTGGAATCGTCCCCTGACTGAACTCGTTCACGAGCACATACGGAGGGACTTCATCGGGAGGCGTCGTGTTGATGGGAAGCTTGGCCGCAAAAGAAAAGGGCACACCATGACAGGCCAATCCCGGAGGAACCGCCGCAATGAAGACAGGCTCGGTGAAAAAGCGCGTTCCGTCGTGCATCTCATCGCGCGGCTCCAGCCGAAGGCGATACGAGGCTCCGGAAACGGTCGCGGAACCAGGAAGAACGAGATCCGGCCCGTTATAGGCGTTGATTCCATCGATCCCCTGAATTCCCAACAAGGTTTCGTCGCGGAATCGGAACGGCGGCTGAGTCCCGTCGAAATCGTTTGCATTCGCGAGAACGGCGAAAGTCTTGATGACGCCCTCTGCATTGCCGTTCTCGTCGAGGACGATCAACGTAACGCGCTTGTTCCCTGGGGTCGTGTAGGTAAACAGAGGATCCTTTTCCGTGCTATCCGTCACCCCGTCGTTATCGAAGTCCCAGATCCATTGCGCAATTGGAGTGCACCCGCCCTTCGAGAGATCGCGGAATCGCACGGCATTCCCCACGACTCCGGGCCACTCGTCGACATCGAACTCCGCTTTCGGCCCTTGATAAGTGCAAATGTCCGCCACAAACCCACCCTGCCCCGGAACACTGACCCAGTCCTCCTGGTTCTCAGCGCGAACTTCCCATTGGTAAGCGAGGCTGTTGACATCGTAATCGATATCCCTGAGAACAATGTTGGAGACGATGAGATCCTCGTTATCCAATGCGATCGGGGGATTGATCACTCCCGGATTGGCGCTCGACGTGAGATCGGCCGTCAACAACGCCGGGGGGAAATTCACATCGTTTCCGAAAACCTCGAGGGTGAGTTTCCGGAGTTGACGCTCGTCCGGCAAGGTCGTTCCGAAATGGCGAACGCGCATCATGACACGCCAGACCCCACGCATGTACCCCCGTCCCGCGCGTTCATCCCAATGGCGAACGGTTTGATAGGTCCAGTCCTCCGGAGCAGGATAGGCGAAATCATTCACTGCCACCGGCGCCCTCGACAACACGCTTGTCGCCGTGTTCGCTATGACTGCGTCGTTATAGTAACCGGCAGGGGAAATCAGGATCACGTCCTGGGGGAGATCCACCGAACCCTCCTCCCACTCCACCCGGAGCGTTGCATGCTCCACCCAAAGATTCGAGTGGATGCTGCCGTTGAGATTGAAATCAAACGTTTTCCAGCCTCCGGCGGCATTTCCCCGTGGGTTAACGAAGCGCCCGGCCGCCGAACCGACGGTGCGGGAACTCCGAACCGTCTCGTAGAATCCTCCGTCCGGGAGCAAGGACCAGGTCTCCGCAAGCGACACCGCCGCTGTCGCGTCAATCATGTTCCAACCATTGGCATAGCTGTGTGGAATCACGGTCGGTCCAGCCGGGGCGGCTCCGAACAACCGGTTGCCCGTCAGGGCCAGGATATACTGGACATCCCGCCAACGCAGATCTGATCTTGCCTGGAGCATGAGACCAATGATTCCCGAAACCATCGGGGCCGAGAAAGAGGTTCCGTTGACTGCGGTATCCACATAATTATTGAAGGGACTTCCGATATCAGTCGTGGTCAGACTCAGCGCAGGAGTATCCTCGATTCCTGAAGCTGCCGAAATATTCACCGAGGCTCCCGGAGTGGTGTAGGGGGCAGGTGCCCCAAGACGCGAGATCGCGCCGACCGCGATGGTGTACTTGCTCGTTTGAAGCGGCTGGTAATTGGTATCGTCCGCCTGCTCCCCCGAATTCCCGGCCGCAAAAACGAACATCCTGTCGCGCCGGAGCACGTTCTTCTCGAGTGTATCCAGCGTAGCCTCGGGCTCAACAAGATACGGGATCGTGTTCCCGTAACTATTGTTCAGGATTGGAATCGAACCCGATCCTTCGTCGAAGACATCAAGGATGATGTCGTCGAAATTGGCGTTGAAATCGATCCGGAAACCGACCAGATCACACTCGGGAGCGGCCCCGATAATGCCGATACCATTGCCTCCACGGGCGCCCGCGACACCGCCAACCCAGGTGCCATGGGATTCCCCTGAATTGCCGGGACTGGGATCGGTGTCCCCGCTCACAAAATCGCGCGAAAGGGCCTTAATGACGTTTCGCTTCAGATCCTCATGCTGAATCTCAAGGCTCTGATCCGCAATGCCAATCCGAATGTTCTTCGCGGTGTAGGGACGACTCAAAGGCCTGATGGGAGTTCCCGGAAGGCGATTGATCCAAGTCGGCTTGATATTGACATTCACCTCCGGTTGGTTGTCGTTCGGCTGATAGTACCACTGATTGGGAAACAACGGATCATTCAGCTCCAACTCGCGGAATCCCGTGTCACAGGCAAGAGCTTTCAGGCTGCGCCCCAAGGAGGGGAAAGCCTTTTCAACAAGGGGATGTCCGGCGACCACGGGCGCCTTCGCGAGCGTTTCCGCGGAACTTGATGTCCGGAGAACGATCCACCCACGCGTCGTGAGTTCGTCGCGTCCCAGCACGAGACCCGAGTCCGCTGCGACAATCGCGGCCTCCTCCATGGTGAGATGGTCCGCTTTCATCTTCACCATCACCGCTTTCGAAATCACGCGCCGGGTGTCCGGATTGCGTTCGAAACCCTGCCGGTAAACCACCATCCGCACATCCTGAACCGCACCGTCGCTTGTGTCGATCAACTGAGATAGCGTTGCGAAATCCTTTTGCTCCGGAATGATGTCGAACCGGCTTTTCCCGATCACCCGGTCGAGCACGTAGATCTCATCCTTCGCTACCACGAAGGGCCTGAGAATGGTTCCATCCACGAGCAGAAGCGGAGGATCCGCCGGATCCGTACCGCCAGTCGCGAAGTCGGCCGCCCCCACATTCAGGATCGGGACGGCAAGCAGAGCCCCGACAAGGAGCAGGCGCTTGGCAATTCTGGCGAGGGAAAAATGGGGCACTCTCATGAGGATGGCAGCGGTGGAATTAAGACTCGATCAAGGCAGGGTTGGGAGGGAGAAAACGATGTTCCGCAAAGGCGAAATTCTCATTTTCAGGAAATATGGGACATTTTGCACGCGGATTCCAAATCTAATTAGCGATTACGCCTGGCGAAGTAAAGAACTTTAGCACGAAACATGTATTGGCATTGTAGTTTTTTCCTAAGCGAATCATGGGCAGGATTGTCGTCCCTATTTGCCGCCCGCCGACGAAAACGCCGCCCCCTCGATTATCGACCCGTCGCTCATGAGCATGTGCGGCCCGCCGTTTTTATTGTGGTGGGACCCGGTTTCAATCAACCACGGCTGGTTCCACTTCCACGGCGTCGAACTCCCCGCGTCAAAAAGGGTTGGACCATAGGAGCCGAATGTGATGTCTTCCGTTCTCGTAATGCCAGCTTCCCGCTTCACGGTGGGACAGATCCACATGTCAGCCGTGATTTCGTAGGGCTTGGGAGTGAAGACCGCGAGCCACCACTTCCAGAATTTGTCCTCATCGGAAAGCATGGAGGTCGGAATTTGGGGCCAGTGGCCATTGTCTGTCGTGTAGGTTCCAAGGGCGACCCCCAAATTCTTCATCTGGTTCATACACTTCACCCTCTCCGCCCGCCGACGCAACATGCCGGTGAGCGGGAACATGACGGAGACAAGAATCACGATGATGGCAATCGTCAGAAGCAGTTGCAAGAGCGTGAATCCCGCCGCAGGTCGGCCGGAAAACCCACCCCCCTCATTCGTGAACGGCCGCCCGAGCCGGTCGCGGGTCAGGCCATCGGAAAAGCGGGAAAGGAGAGAGTTGGGTGTCACGATCAATTTGGTTTTGCGCTAAGACGATAGTGGATCCCGTCCCAACGTGCTGGAAAAGTTTCCGTCATTGTGGAGTAGCCCCTTGCTGTTGCGGTTCCAATCGCATCCTGCAATCAAAACGATCTTTCCTATGGATGGACAAGTGGTTTGAATATTCCGTCAAAAATGGAAAAGGCTTCCCGTTAAACCCATTCGGATTCACGGAAAGCCCCCTCCTGAAGGGTACCTAAGGGAGTTGCAGCAGGCTAGGCCGGCGTGTCGGCCGCGATGGAAATCTGCGAACCATAAACATAAACGCTCGCACGAACTCCGATTTTGGGAAACTTCGAATCCTGTCCGCCGAACTCGGTGATGTCCTCCTCAATCACCGTCTCCGTATCCCCTTCCTCGATCACCGTTGTCGTCGAGGTGATTCGGTCGATGGTATTGAGATCGCCGAAGAAAGCGGCTTCGCCTTTGCCGGAGAATCGCATGATCGGAGCATCGTCGGTGATCTTGCAGGTCCACTGGGTGTTGCAGGTCTGCACATTGGCTCCGGCACCACTGTTCACACTCCCCTGAAGCGGGTTGAAAGGAACGCCCGGAGCAAGTCCCGGAGTGTTCTCAACGATAACCGTGTTCGTCGTGTCGCCGTTGGTGACACCCATGACAAGATCGGTATTGTGATCGACCAATCCGAACGCGGTACCGGTATAGACAATACCACGGTAATAAATAATCGACTGGTTGAAGCGCGAGAACTGGTAGGTCGCCGTATCGGTGAAGCGGGCCATTCCAGCACCGTTCTTCATGAAAATGGCGGCTTGGTAGGTGCCCGAATTGGTGGGGTTAAAGTTGTCATTGTCCCAGGGGCCACCGACGAGCGCGAACGCGGGGGCCGCCTGAAGTGCAATAGCGGCAGCGAGGAGGGAGATGGTTTTCTTCATGTTTCCGTTTTAGAAGCACCCGAGCCGCATTCAAGAAAAATCTGCAGTAAAGCGGAAAATATTTTCGATGCCTCAGGTTCGGATCGGCGGGGGAATTCATTCGTTATTTCCAAGTTTCATGGCATGGTCTCCCGCATGTCACCCCGATTGCCGGTCGCTGATTATCATACGCATACCCCACTTTGCCGCCACGCCGAAGGGGAGCCCACCGCCTACGTCGAAAGGGCGCTCGCGCTCGGACTCCGCGAGATCGGGTTCTCGGATCACAGCCCGATGCCCGATGATGACTTCGACGACTGGCGGATGAAAATAGAGGAATTTCCGCGCTATCTCGAGATGGTGGACGAGGCCCGCCTGAGATACCCCCGCATTCCCGTAAAACTGGGCCTGGAGGTCGATTTCATCGAGGGATACCAGGATTGGTGCGCCGAGTTGGCGGACAGGGCCCCCTTCGATTACCTGATC
>JAHEDC010000097.1 GCA_024641425.1 Verrucomicrobiales bacterium
GATTGGAGGAATCCGCACCGGGAGCGACGCTAACGAGAAAGCGAGGGAGGGGCGAGTGAAAAATGAGGGCGACCACAGCGGCGTGTGCGAGGCTGGACAGACGGGCGCGATCCGTTAAAGTGCCCTCGTAAGACGTCCTGATCTTTCGAGCCCCCACGCATTCACTCCATGGCAGACAGAAGAAAGAGCCAAGCACAGACCGGCGCGCGGAAATCCTCCGGTTTCCGGTGGAAACGCGCGGGCTTGATTGGGGGGCTTGTGCTCCTTGTCCTACTCGTCATGGGAGCCTTCGGCGCCTTTCTCGCGATCAAGGCCTATCTCAGGAGCGATAGCTTCCGTGGTCTGCTGGGCGAACTCACTTCGGGGGCCTTCAAGGCCGATGGGGAATTCGAAGCATTCTCCTGGAACGGAGCGACCGTCTACTCCGACGCCTTCGACGGGCGGGGCTATGAGGATGCGGATTTTTCCCGCGTGAAGGCGAGTGGCATTGAGGCGGAAGTCAGCCTGAGCGGAGTGCGTCGCGGCGTCTGGGATATTGTCAGGGTGGACATCCAGCAGATGAACGTGCTCGTCGATGGCGATCGCTTGAAACGTCCGCCCGCGACGGGGGCGGACGAGGAGGAGGCGGAGGCGGTGGCTCCGACGGGATTTTTCCGGGGCCTCATTCCGGACAAGGTCGAAATTCGGAGGACACGGGTCTCGAACGTGAATTTCGATCTGATGTCGGGCCAAACACGGGCGCTTGGGGGGCGCGGAATCTCGATTGAGGTCACACCGACGAGTACGGAGAAAGTCTTCAAGATCACGGGGTGGGACGGAGAATTGGAGGTCATGTCCCTACCCGGGGATTTGCGCCGACTGACGGTCGGCGATTTCATCCTGCGTCCGACTCCGGACGGAATCTACGTGGACAACGCGACATTCAAGTTCACCGGGGCTTCTCCGGGGGCCGCGTTTGTGACGGGCTTGATGGGAACCGGAGGACAAAGGAATGTGGATTTGCATGTGAAGTTCAGTGATGTGCCGGCGGAGGCGGTTCTGCCCTCGGATTGGTCGAGGCGGCTGTCCGGTCGCTGCGGCGGGGATCTGGAGATCACCGGGGATCCAAGCGAGGTGGCCGGGCCTCGGGTCGGTGGGCGCGTGGAACTGACCGAAGGCGTGCTGGAAGCGCTCCCGGTGCTGGATCGCATCGACAAGTTTGCGGGCACGACCCGGTTTCGCCGTCTATTGATCTCGGACCTGCATGTTTCCTTTGATCGTCGCGGAAACGAACTGGACGTTTCCGAGTTCCTGGTCGAAGCCGCTGGAACGGCGTGTGTCCAGGGGCATCTTGATTTTGAGGGATCCCAGGTGAATCAAGGACAGTACCTGATTGGCGTCGCTCCCGATGTCATCAAATGGCTGCCCGAATGGAAAAAGAAGATCATCGAGCAGGTCTTTCGACTGGAACGCGACGAAGCCTTTGGGCAGGTCTTCCCGAGCTCCAAGGAGGTCAATCGTCCCCCGGAAGGGTATCGCTGGATGGTAGCGACGGTGGATCCGGTCTCGACGGATCCCTACAGCGCGGATATCCGGAGGCAGTTCGTGGAGGCGGGCGGACTCGCCATCTGGGCGGAACTCGAGGGTCTTTCCCAGCAGGCGATCGCGGTGGCGGAGGAAGTGGCGAAAACGGCGAGTGATCAGGGCGTGAAGCTGCTTGATGTCTTCACAGGAGACCGCGAGAGCATGCTCTTCAGCGAGGACGGATTGCTGCAATTGCGGAAGAAAGGCGGCGGCGGATTGCTGGATCTGCCGGAATCGTTCATCAAAGGTGGACTCGATACCCTCAACGGGCTGAACCCTTTCGGTCCGGGGCGTCGTTAGCAGCACGACATCCATTCCACCCATGGAAATCCTGCTGCCCATTATCCGAGGACTGATCGGGATCGGTGTCCTCCTCGGCATCGCCTATTTCCTGAGCGGTGATCGGCGGAACATCCACTGGCGTATCGTGCTGACCGGTATTCTTCTTCAGGCGGCGGTGGTTCTCCTCCTGAAGGTGAAATGGAACGAGATGGTTTTCAAGGAAATCGCGGGTTTCTTTGTTACCTTGCTAGGGTTCACCGAAAAGGGAGCGGAGTTCGTCTTCGGCCCGCTGCTTGATCCAGAAAAGGCGGGAGGTTTTGTGTTCGCTTTCAAGGTGCTGCCGAATATCATCTTCGTTTCAGCGCTCACGTCACTCCTCTATTATCTGGGGATTCTGCAACGGATCGTCATGGTCATCGCATGGGTGATGAGCCGCGTCATGCGGCTTTCCGGCGCGGAGAGTCTCGCGGCGGCGGCGAACATCTTTGTCGGCCAGACGGAGGCTCCGCTGGTGGTGAAGCCTTACATTCCCTCGATGACGCGCTCCGAGATCATGGCCCTGATGGTCGGTGGGATGGCGACGATCGCGGGAGCGGTCATGGCGACTTACATCCAGATGCTGGGTGGCGATGATCCTGAGAGCCAGAAGGAGTTCGCGAAACTGTTGCTTTCCGCTTCGATCATGAACGCCCCGGCAGCGCTTTACGTGGCGAAGATTCTTGTTCCGGAGACGGGGCAGATCAACCGCAACCTCCGGGTGGCGAAGGAAAGCGTGGGGACGAACGCGATCGATGCGGTGGCCGGCGGGACGTCGGAGGGATTGAAACTCGCGCTCAATGTGGGCGCGATGCTCATCGCCTTCATCGCGCTGATCGCGATGTTCAATCACATCTTCTCGGTCTGGATCGGTGAACGCGCGCCTTTCGGTGACGTGACGATCAACGACGGGGTGAAGTCGCTCAGCGGCGGCGCCTTCGAGACCCTGACCCTGAACTCGATCTGCGGCTTCCTCTTCGCGCCCATTGCGTGGGCGATCGGCATCGAGGGTGGCGATACGCTGCAAGTCGGCGGCCTGCTTGGGGTGAAGATGATCGCGAACGAATTCGTTGCCTTCGGCGATCTTGCCGCGTTGAAGGAAGCGGGATCGCTCTCCGAGCGCAGCGTCTTCCTGACCACTTTCGCCCTGTGTGGCTTCGCGAATTTTTCCTCGATCGGGATTCAACTCGGCGGCATCGGTTCGTTGGCCCCGACCCAACGGCCCGCATTGGCCAGCCTCGCCTTCAAGGCGATGGTCGGAGGAACCCTCGCGAGCCTGCTCTCGGCGTGTATCGCGGGGATGTTGTGGTGAGCGCGTTACCGGGCGGCGGGAGCGGGCTCCGGTGGCGGCGCATCGAGGGCAGGTCCGATCCGGCGTTCCCAGAGATAGCGTTGGAAGAGCACCTTGATGGAAGCGGTCAGCGGGACGGCGAGGAGAGCCCCAAGGAGGCCTCCGATGAGAAGGCTCCAGAAGAGGACGGAAAAGATGATGGTGAGAGGATGAAGGCCGACCGATTCGCCAACGATCTTCGGCTGGATGATGTTGCCGTCGACCTGTTGGACGACGATGAAGATGATTGTCACGGCCAGCGGATGTTGCCAATCGCCGAAATGGGCGGCGGCGATCAGAACGGCGGGCACCCAGGTGAGAATGATTCCGACGAAGGGAATGACCCCGAGAAGGGCGAGAAAGACACCGATGACGATCGCGTAGGGAAGCCCCATGATCGTGAGGGCAAGGCCGGTGACGACCCCGTCGATAAGGCTGACCAGGACCTGGCCCCGGAAATAGGCGATAAGGTAGCCGTTGATTTCCTGGAGGACGCCGACGACCTCGTCCTTGAGCTTGGAAGCCTTGAGTGGGACGTAGTCCTTCCAGTGGTCGCGGATATGGGCGGAATCCTTGAGGAAGAAGAAGAGGTAGATGGGGACCAAGGCGAAGCCGACGAGATAGGCGAGGGCACCGAACAATCCTTGGACGGCCTGGGCGATGAAGTTTCCGGCCTGCTCGAGCACCGCGTCGCTGCGGAGCCATTCGGTCAGTTTGTCCGCGATGGTCTTGCCCGCGCCCTTGCTCGTCGCGGCACCTTTTTCGTCGTCGATTGCCGCATCGCCACCGGCAGCCTCCTTGGAGTCGTCGCCCGCAGTCCCGTCCGTCGGCATCGCCTGGGCCGCGGTTTCGGGATTGGCGGGCGGGGTGCTTTCCGGAGGCAGCGTCGCCCCTCCTTTCGTCTCGTTCTTGGGCTTCTCCGGGATGGTTTCGTCGATCCTCTCCGGAGGGAGCGTATCGTCACCGATGAGGTCGGCGACCCATTTGAGATGGGTGTCGGCCCAGGACTGGGCGCTCTCGACGATTTTCGCGCGGTTGTTGACCATCTTGATGGTCTGGCCGAAAAGCGGAGGAATGACCGAGAGGCACAACAGGGCGATCAAGACGATGGCCGCGATATAGACGAGAAGGATCGTCTGGATGCGCGTCAGCTCGCGGTTGAAGAATTTGTCCCGGCGGATGCGGACGACAATGGGATCGAGGAGGTAGGCGAGAATGCCGGCGACGGCAACCGGGACGAGGACCGGCTGGAGGAATGAAAGTACCTTGCCCGTGAGCAGGATGGCTCCGACGACAAGGACACCGATCACGGTGATGGCGACACCGGTGTAGGCTCGCCATACCGTCTGCTTCTGGAAGGGCGTCGGGACGGACTTGGCCTCTGCGCTGGTTTGCTTCAAGGGTAGTTGGGGCTGGTGGTCTCCGACACGGCGGTGAGCGCTGGATTCGCGGGAAATCTATCGGCGTCGCCGGGGTTTGTCCATGCCGAATGGTTCGCTCCCGCGGATCGCCGTAACGCGAAAGGCCCGGTGGTTCAGGGGCAAACGGCGTGGTGCCGGATCAAGTTTCAGTAGGAGGAGCGGATACCGAGGACGGCCTCGCAGGAAAACCGGATGAAAAGCGCGAGCGGGGTATCCTGCCGATCCCTCCATTGGGCGAGAGTTTTCCGAATGGCGGGGTGAGCGGCTTCGTTGGAAGAACCAAGGAGCTCGATGGCACGGGCCGACTGAAGAACAGTAAGCGGGTTTCCGGACTCAAGTTCGGTGACGAGGGCATCGAGATGGCCAAGGAGCGAGGCACTTTCGATGCGGACGGCGGGTGAGGGATCCTCGAGGGCAGCTTCGAGGGCTTTGGTCGCGGTATCGGATCGTTCGGGAACCGAGTGGTAGGCGATGGCGGCCCAGTAGCGTACTCCAGGGAGTGGGCTTCCCAGGTTCGCGAGGATGGCGGCTTCGTTGCCGGGACGACCCACGAGATCGGCCGCATCCCAAAGGGTTTCGAGGGGAGCGGTTTCCTGCTGATGGGCTTCGGGGCGGAATCCGAGGTCGTTGTTCTCCATGATCTGGCTCCGGAGGGATGCCCGCATTTTCTCCAGGGTGCCGGCGTACGCGGGATCCTCGGCGAGGTTTTGGGACTGAAGGGGATCATCGTTGACTGAATAAAGCTCCTCTACGGGGCGCCGAGGGGAAATGAAGTGGGCTTGCCCCGGGGTCATGGACTTCGGATCGTGTTCCTTGAAGAATTCGGAGCGAATTTCCCCTTGGTCGGAATAGACGCTGCGCTGGCACCAGCCGAGATGGGGCATGAAATTGCGGATGTAGAGGAAGTTGCGGTCGCGCACGGAGCGGGCGCAGTCGAAGACTTCGTCGACGCGGTCGCGACAACCATAAATGACCTTGCGCGGTTCGCGACCGTCCGCCTTTCCACCAAGGAAGGGGATGCCTTGGAATTGGGCGGGGATTTCGAGTCCGAGAAGGCTCAGCATGGAGGGGGGGAAATCGACGAAGCTTACAAGCTGATCGACGGTTTCACCGGGTTTTGCGGGAGCGAGGTGCTGGTATTTCTCGGGAAACCGGATCATAAGGGCGACCTGCATTCCCGAATCGTGAAGGAGTCGCTTGTGGCGGGGCATGCCCGCACCGTGGTCGGAGAAAAAGACGACGATGGTGTTGTCCGCGAGTCCGTCTTGCTCCAATTGCCGCAGGATTTCGCCGGTGTTCTTGTCCATGGCTGTAACGCAGTCATAGTAGCGGGCAACGGTGCGGCGGGTGACGGGAGTGTCGAAGTAATAGGGTGGTAGCGGGGCCTTTACCGGATCGTGGATCTCCTCGGGGGAGAGTTGCGATTGGATCGCTTCCTGGAATTGCGCGTAGGGCCAGACCATCGACCGTGACTGGTGGGTCGTCATGTCGTTGAAGATGGCGAAAAAGGGCTGATCGGGAGCGGGGCGATCCCGCCAGTGGGCCCTCGGGCTGGACTCGTTCCAGGCTTCCCCGATGAGGCGATTTTCCGAACCCGTGTTGTAGTCGGTCTTCACGTTGTTCGTCGTGAAGTAGCCTGCTTTCCGAAGAAGCGCGGGCCAGGCATGGACGTCCTCGGGGAGAGGGAAATCCGAGCGCATCTGGTGGGTGCCGGTTGTCGAGGCGTAGCGGCCTGTGATGAGACAGGATCGGGAGGGCGAACAGACCGGCGCGGTGGCGAAGGCCCGCGTGTAGCGCACGCTTTCAGTGGCGAAACGGTCGAGATTCGGCGAGCGGGCGTAGGGATCGCCATAGCAGCCGAGGTTCGGGCTCATGTCCTCGACGGTGATCCAGAGGAGGTTCGGGCGCTCCTCGCCGGGTGCGGTGAACGGAAGAACGAGAACCGGGAGGAGGAAGAGAAAAAGGCCGCGCATCCGAAGAAACTACCCCAAGGGAGGCGTCCGCGGCAAGGCGTCAATCAGTTCCACCGTGCTCGACCGCGGGTGCACCGGGTTTGGCCGTCCCGGTGGCCTCAATTATTCCGGGGGATTTCCGACGAGATTGGTCGGGTTCTTGGATTTCATCGCGTCGAGCGCGCCCAGGGACTCGATGGCGTCGGATTCCACCCAGCCGCGAAGGTCGCCGGGGAGGGCGACGTAGCTCCAGGATTCCCTGGACGAGAGAACGCGGAGGACGCTGCCGGGAGGGAGGGAAATTACCTCCTTGGCACTTAGCGCCGGGGTGGTGTAGGCCTTGGCGTCTTCGGCCGTGACGATGACCCGGTCTTTCGGGGGCGCATGAAGGATTTGGGCGGCGAGAATCGTGCCCGCGACGCTGCTTCCGAGGAATCCGATGACGGCGAGGCTGTAGAGGCAGGCCCGAGTGCCACCGGGGCGAGGTTGCAGAAACATGCGGGCGGCAAGGGCCAGAATGAACAGCCAGGCGCAAACGCTGAGGGCGACGACGACCGTGTTCTCCGCAAAGCGCTGTCCGAAGCGGACGAATGCGGTGGGTTCCTCGACGAGGCGACCCGTCTTCCGGGTAAGGAAGCGGAGATTCTGTCGTGATTCGGCGTGGGTGGGGTCCAGGAGAAGGGCACGCTCGTAGGCGAGGGCGGCGAGTCCGCGATGATCGAGGCGGAATTCGGCATTCCCGAGGTTGAAGAAAACATCGGGATCGCGGGTTCCTTCGGAAATGAGAGCACGGTAGGTGTCGGCGGCGACTTGGAAGTCGCCGGACGCGTAAGCGGCGTTCGCGCTCGCGAAGCGGGCTTCGGGATCGGTTGCGGCGCGGAGACAGACCGGTGCCAGGAGCAATAGGATCAGGAAGAGGCGGGAGATCATGGTGGGGAAAGGGCTTTCAGGACTCATGGAGACGGGAGTGCTTGAAGGGAATCGAAAACGCGGCGGCGTTCCGGCTCCGCGACCGGCTCGGCGGCCGTGCGGGCATTGCCGGCGTAGTGAAGAAAGTCGTGCCGCTCGGAGATCTCGGTGATGGTGCCTTCGGAAGGAAGTTCTTTGGCCGAGTGGTAGAGCCAGGAATCGAGGCAGGCGCGGGCGCGGGTGTAGAAGTCGAGTGCAGGCAGGGTTGCCGGTGCTGATCGCAGCGATTCCAGCGTTTCCGCGAAGGGCCGGGGGGCGAGGCTGGGGCGGGACTCGGGTTCCGTCCGACGGAGGAGGAAAAAGACAAACATGGTGGCAAGGGCACCGAGCGGCAGGGATTGGGCCACCCAGAATGGACGGCTGCCGATAAGGCGTTCGGACGGAGCGGAGAGAGTCTGGCCGGTTGCCCCGACAATGGTCAGGATGTCCTCCATATTCTCGGTCGGCGGGTCGACATCCGGAATACCTGGATTCTGGTTCGCGGATGAACTCGTGATGATCGAGGCATTCGTCGATTGGGGATCGGGGCTGATCTCGAGTGGGATCGGATCCGTCTCAAGGGTGATGTACTTTTCCTGCAGCGGATCAAAGAAGGAGAGTCGGAAGGGAGGCAACTCCGGGTGCTCGGTCGTAGGGACGACAATCTGGGTGAAGGAGAGGGATTCGATGTCGCCCGTCTGCCGGTTCGGAATCTCGACTTTCTTTGCGGCGTAGGGCTTCCATCCGGAGTCGCCCGTGAAATCCGGAAGCGTGAGGGCGTCGAAATTCCCGTTCCCGGTCACGCGAAGTTCGACCGCGATCGGCTCGCCGATCCGAAGCTTCAGTGGCGAGGCGTCGAGGGCGAGGGCGAATTCACCGACCGCCCCGGTGAATCCTTTGGGTTTGTCCGCATCGGGAAGCGGTTTGACTGTGAGGGTGAGAGGCTCGCTTACGGCTTCGACGGTGCGTTGGCGCCGGCGCATCCCCATGGACTCGAGGATGATCATTTGTACTTTGGCCGGGCCGAAGTCGAAGACCCCGGGTCTGAGGGCTGAGAGGTGGCTGTCGAAAACGACGGTTTGAAAGCCGTTGGTGGCGGTGTTGGGCTGTTGGGGTTTGCCATAGGAATCAATGACGAAGTTTCCGCTCTCGAGTTGGGGGAATCCGATGTCGCGAAGGACGAAATCCCGTCTCAGAAAAGCAGTGACCTCGTAGGGGATGCGTTCGCCGACGTAGAAAGTGGTGCGGTCCAGGGAGATTTTGATGAAAGGCTCCCGTGCTTTCTCTGCCGCTGTCTGGTCGCGCACGATCAGCTTTGAGGCTTCGGTGACGACCGCATCCCCCTCGATGGGAACTTCCGCTTCGACAGTGAACGTGCCCTTCTTGGTTGGAGTGAGGATGTAAGTGTAGAGGACGTCCATTTGACGGTTGCCGCCGAGCCCGCGGATCTGCAAGCTCTGCTGGGCGCCGCCGTTCTCGACCTTCACGCTCGGATCGGTCTTGACGACCGGATTATCGAACCTTTCATCGGCGACGACCCGGACCTGGTAGGTGGCGGTCTCGCCCTCGGGAATGGACTCCGGACTCAGCCCGGAGCCGAGGCGGATTTCCGAGCGGAGTTCGGTCGCGCCCAGGAGGGAGGCAAGGAATGGAATGGCAAGAAGGACGTGAGTTCGGCGTTTCATGGCGTTACCAGTCATCGATGTTCGGGATGCGGACGCGGCGGCGGAGCGGCTTCATGTCGAGTTGCTCGTCGGAGAGCATGCGGAGAATACGCTCGGCGTCCATTTTGCTGTAACCTGTTTCAGGATTGATCTTTTCGTCTTCGGAAAGGGAGGCTTCCTTCTCTTCGGCGGATGGTTTTTCCGAGCCGTCCTTGGGATCTCCCTGGCCCGCATTCTTATCTTCGGATTTCTCGCCCTCCTCGCTGCTCTGCGAGGGGGATTCGCTTTTCTCTCCGTCCTTACCCTCGGGGTCTTCCTGTGGCTGTTGTCCCTTACCCTCGTCTTGCTTTTCTTCGCCCTCCTTTTCGCCTTCCTTCTGTTCCTCGTCCTCCTTGGGTTGCCCCTCGTCCGATTTCTCCTCGTCGCCGTCTTTCTTCTCCTCCTGTTGTTGGTCTTTCTTCTCTTCCTTTTTCTCGTCCTGCTTGTCCTGGTCTTTCGGCTCGTCCTTCTTCTGCTCGTCGTCCTTCTTCTGCTCCTGCTGTTTTTGCTCCTCTTCCTGTTTCTGCTGTTCCTCCTTGAGTTGGTCGATGCGTTGGCGAACGATCTCGGCGTTCCGCTTCGCGCTTTCGTTCGATGGGTTGAGGGCGAGGGTGTCCTCGTAATGCTGGACGGCGTCCTGCCAGTCGGCGAGCACGGGATCGACGCTCTCCGGGGCGGGCATCTGTTCGCCCTCCTTGGGTTTGAGCGCGCGCTCTCCCCTCCTGAAAAGGGTATTCCCGATGTTGAAGTGGGACTGCTCACGGAGGGCGACGTCTGCCGCGAGAAGGCTCCGCGAATACGCGTCGAGGGCGGTATCGAGATCCCCGGCCCTGTAGGCGGCGGCCCCGCGTCCGAATTCCAATCGGGCGCGTTTCTGCTCGGAGCGGGAATCTTCGATGGCCTGGCCGTAAAGTTCGACGGCGTCGGTGTAGTTCGCGTCGTTGTAGGCCTCCCAGGCGGCTTCCGCGGAAGTTGCTCTTGCGGCGGAGGGTGCGAGGACGAGGGCTCCGATCAGCAGGCAAGCGGCGTGGGCCGGGACGGATCCCGGGAAGAAGCTCCGGGCGCGGCGGAAGGCGGGAAGAAGGAAGGTGATCGCAAGCAGAAGGGTCCCCGCGCCGAGCGGCCACTGGTAGCGCTCGACGGGAACGGTGCGGGCCGTGCGCTCGTCGCGCGTGGTATCGAGTTGAGCGAGCATGTTTTCGACGAGATCGGCGTTCATGGAGCGGGCGTTCAGGTTGATGAACATACCATGGGTGCGCGTGGCGATCTTCTCAAGGGAATCGACGTCCAGTCGGCTCTTGACCAGTTCACCTGAGCGATTCCGGATGAATTGGCCGTCGTCATTCGTACCGGCATCGGGCACGATGGAGCCCAGGGTGGAACCGACCCCGACGGTGATAATGAGGATACCTTCCTCGGCCGCTTTCTCCGCCGCATCAAGGCCCTTTCCGGCGAGATCCTCGCCGTCGGTGAAAAGAATGAGCGCATTCTTGTCGGCGGCGATCTTTCCGAAGTGCTCGATGGCGAGATCAATGGCGGCCCCGATATCCGAGCCGCCTTTTTCGATGGAATAGATGTCGAGTTGCTCCAACGTTTCCCCGATGGCGGTGTGATCGATGGTGAGGGGCACCTGAAGGACGGCGTTCCCGGCGAAGGCCATGATGCCGATGCGGTCGTTGGGCAACTCGCGGATGAGGTCGCTGGCGGCGAGCTTGGCGCGGGTGAGACGGTTGGGCTCGAGATCGGCAGCCAGCATGCTGCGGGAGGTATCAATGCCCACAATGAGGTTTCTTCCCTCGCTCCGGGCCTCGCGTTCGGTTTCTCCGAACTGGGGACGAGCGAGGGCCGCGATGACCAGGGAGAGAGCGATCAGTTCGACGACGAAGAGGGTGCGGTCACGCCGTGGACTTTCCCCCACAACGAGTTTCGGTCGGAGACCCGGGGCCACGATGCGCTGGAGACCGCGTTCCTTCCTGCGCGAGCCAAGGGCACGCAGAAGGACAAGCACCGGAATGAGTCCGGCAAGGGCGAAGAGGCGGGGCTCGGCGAAGGTGAGGCGGTCGGCGGCCGCGAGGAGGAAGGGAACGTTCATGGAATGCCGCGGAGGAGGGTTGCGTTGAAGCCGAGGCCGAGCGTGACAAAGGCGAGGGCAGCGGCGATGCACCAGGAAAAGTAGTCCTTGGCCTCGACGATTCGCTGGGTGACGATCTCGGTTTTCTCCAGTTGATCGATATCGGCGAAGATGCGTTCGAGAGCGTCGGTGTCGCGGGCGAGGTAGGATTTGGCGCCGGTGACCTGGGCGATCTCCTGGAGGGTTTTCAGATCGAAGGTCTGTTCCATTTGGGAGCGGGCGAGGGGGACGTAGTGGGTGCCTTCAGTACCGATGGCGATGGTGTAAACCTTGATGCCCAGGGTGCTGGCGAGTTTTGCGGCTTCGACCGGAGTAAGCCCGGGAGAGGTCTGCACTCCGTCGGTGATGAGGACAACGATTCGGCTTTTCGCCTCGCGGTTCATGAGGCGTTTCGCGGACGCGGCGACGGCGGTGCCGATGGCGGTTCCCTGCTCCAGCTCGTTGACATCGCGGAATCGCAGTTCGGTGTTGATCGTGTTCTGGATCCACTCGTGATCAAGGGTGAGCGGAGCGACGGCATGCGGACGACCGGAGAAGATGACAAGGCCCACCCGGTCGCTGGTGCGGCCCGCGACGAACTGCGTGATCACGTGGCGGGCGGCCTCAAGCCGATCGACGTTGCGCTTGCCAATCCAGAAGTCCTCGATGCTCATGGAGTAAGAGACATCGACGGTAAGCGTGATTTCGATCCCGCTCGCGGTCTGGTTCTCGTAGGCGTTGATTTTCTGTGGCCTTGCGAGGCCGAGGATGGCGGCGATGAAACCGAGGTAGAAGAGGGCCGCGACGAATCTTCCGAAGCGTGAACGGGCGACGGAGCCCAGAGAAACCAGAAGTTGGAGGGGGGAGAAAGCCACGGCGGGAGCGGGCCCTTTTCGACCTTTGGCGAAGGCGAGGAAGGGAAGGGCGAGCAGACCGAGGAGATACCAGGGTTCGGCGAAGGCAAAGTCACGCAGCAGGGGGATTTCCATGGGCGGTCTCCTGGTTCGAAGGTTCCTGCGGTGGGGTGGAGCGGCGTGTGCGGTCGTCGCGGATGAAAGCAATGGCCGTCTCGATGGTGGAGAGACGGCGGCTGTCGGCGTCTCCGGCGCGCGCGAACTGCATGAGGTCACAGTCGTCAAGCAGGGTACGGAGGTTCCCGAGGGATTCGGGGGGAAGCGGGTGGCCGCCTTCCGCGAGGGATTTCAGCAATTCCCCGCTCGTCTCGTAGGGGGCGCTTGTATCGTGGAAAGCGAACAGGTATTCGCGAAGGGCGTGGGAGACGCGCAGGGCACATTCGTTGGCCGGGACACGGCTATATTCCTCTTTCAGCTTGTGGAGCTGGTCCATGGCCGAGCGATGGGGGTCGTACTCCCGTTCATAGGACGATTTCCGGCGCCTGGTAAGGGCAAAAACGAGGAGGGCGGCCGAAAGGACGGCGGCGGCGATAAGGGCATAGACGAGCCACTCGTTCCCCGGCGGGGCAAGCGGGGCCACGATGTCGTCGATATCCGGAGTCGGGGGGCTGGGTGCCAGTTCTTCCATCGGATCGCTTTAGTGGACGCGGTTCTCGCGGCGCTTGAAAAAGGCATGGAGGGCGGGCATGAAACTCGCCTCCGGATCGGTCGTGAGATCGATCTTGTCGATTCCGAGTTTCCGGAAGGACTGATCGAGATCCTCCCGCCAGCGCCGTCTTGCCTCGCGGTAGGAATGGGCGACAACCGGGTTCGAGGTGTTGACGACGAGTTGCTGGCCGGTCTCCGGATCCTGGAGCCGGACGCGCCCGACATCGGGCAAGGCCTCTTCGACAGGATCGGCGATGTGGACGGCGACAATGTCGTGTTTCACACTCGCCGTGCGGAGGGACCGCTGGAAATCCGGGCAGATGAAATCGGAGACGAGAAAGACGAGGGCGCGACGGTGGATGTTGCGGATGAGGACGTTCAGGGCGGTCGAGGGATCCGTGCCGTGGCCTTTTGGCTTCCACAGGAGAATCTCGCGAATGAGGCGGAGGACGTGGGCGCTGCCCTTGCGCGGCGGGAGATAAAGCTCCACCGCATCGCTGAAGAGAATGAGACCGACCTTGTCCTGGTTCTGAAGGGCGCTGAAGGCGAAGACGGCCGCGATGGTCGCCGCGAGCTTTCTTTTGCTGCTCTTGATGCTGCCGAAGTTTCCGGAGGCGCTGACATCGATGGCCAGGAATACAGTCATCTCCCGTTCCTCGACGAATTTCTTGATGAACGTTTGCCCGAGGCGCGCCGTCGTATTCCAGTCGATGGAACGGACCTCATCGCCGAACTGGTATTCGCGAAGGTCGTCGAAGTCGATGCCCTGGCCCTTGAAGGACGAATGGTATTCGCCCCCCACGCTCTCGCGGACGAGACCGCGGGTGATGATCTCGATCTTGCGCACCTCCCGGAGGATGTCGCCGAGGTTCGCGGCTTCCTCCTCGTCGGGCTCTGTCCGGACGGTAGGCATTGATCAGGGGACAAGCACGTGACCAAGGATCTCGTCGATGATTTCCTCGCTGGTGACGCCTTCGGCTTCGGCCTCATAGGTGAGAAGGATGCGGTGGCGGAGGATGTCATGGGCGAGATCCTTGATGTCCTGCGGCACCACATAACCGCGACCGGCGAGGAAGGCCTGCGCGCGGGCGGCGAGGGCGAGGTTGATCGTGCCCCGCGGCGAGGCTCCGCAACGGATGAGATTGACCAGACGTGGGGAAACGCCTTTCGGATCGCGTGTGGCGCAGATGATGGCGACGATGTAGTCTTTCACCGAATCGTCGATGTAGATCTCGTTCACGAGGGCGCGGCTGGCGATGATTTCCTCCGGTTTCACGACCGCATGCGTGCGTGGCTTTTCCGCCGAATTCGCCATACGGTCGAGGATTTCCCGCTCTTCGGACTGGGTCGGGTAATCGACTTTCACCTTGAAAAGGAAGCGATCGAGCTGGGCCTCGGGAAGCGAGTAGGTGCCTTCCTGGTCGATCGGATTCTGGGTGGCCATGACGAGAAACGGATTCGGAAGCGGGTAGGTCGTATCCCCGATTGTGACCTGCCGTTCCTGCATGGCTTCGAGGAGGGCGCTTTGCACCTTCGCGGGCGAGCGGTTCACCTCGTCGGCGAGAACGAGATTCGCGAAGATCGGGCCCAGCTTCGGGGTGAATTCCCCTTCGCGGGGGTTGTAGATCAGCGTGCCGATGACGTCGGCGGGAAGAAGATCCGGAGTAAACTGGATCCGGCGGAAGGTCGCGGAAAGACAACCGGCGAGAGCGTTGACGGTCAGGGTTTTCGCGAGGCCGGGAACCCCTTCGAGGAGGATGTGGCCGTTGGTCAGGAGCCCGACGAGGACACGGTCGACAAGTTGGTGCTGACCAACGAGCACCCGGCCGAGCTCCTCGCGAACGGGGGTGATCCAGTGGCCGGATTGACGCACGCGGGTCGCGAGGGCGGCGCTATCCGTGGCGTCGGTGGCGGGTTCTGCCTTCAGGGCTTCGTCAAGATCGAGGGTATCGGTGTCGGATTCGGAATCGTGGGACATAATGCGTGGGAAGAGGACGGTAGAGAGGAAAAAGCGACATCCAACCCGCGAATCGCCTCGGATGCAAGTGGCCCGCAACGATTCCGGAAGGCCGGCTGTGTCTCTTCCGGAAGGAGCGTTGCCGGGGCACCCGTTTGTCTATTCGCCAGAAGAAAACCCTCCGTGTCTCACCGAGGCGTCGGATGTGGCCCAAGGGCTTTTGCCTAGCCTTTCAGGGTGCGGAGGTCGCCTTTTCTCAGGGTGATGCCGTCCTTGTCGAGCTTCTCCAGGAGCGGAATGAGGATGC
>JAHEDC010000558.1 GCA_024641425.1 Verrucomicrobiales bacterium
TTCCAGTGGCTCGAAGTCGAAGGCCCACTCATCGAACAATGGCCGTCCACCGGCCACCAGCTCCTTTTCGGAGATCTCTCAATCCAGGACGGCCCGAAGCCCGGCGCGAGCGTCGTCGTCGCATCCACGGATCCTGACAAAGACACACAATCGCTCGTGCGGAACTTCATGACCGCCGCCTATCGCCGTCCCGTCACCGACGAGGAGACCGCCCCTTTCATCGCCATCGCGGAGAAAGCGCGCGCGTCCGGCTTCGATTTCACCGACTCCCTGATCGCCGCCTACACCGGTATCCTCAGCTCGCCCGCCTTCCTCTTCTTCGATGAAAAGCCCGGCCCGCTCGACGACCGCGCGCTCGCGAACCGGCTCGCCTATTTCCTCTGGAACTCGCCACCCGACGCCGAACTGCTCGCCCTCGCGGAAGCCGGCAAACTCCGTGATCCCGCGATCCTGAAAGCGCAGACCAACCGCCTGCTCGACGCCCCGAAGTCCCGCCGCTTCGTCGACGCCTTCCTCGATTACTGGCTCGACCTCCGCCTCATCGCCAACGTCGCGCCCGACGCCGAACTCTACCCTGACTACCAGCTCGACGACCTCCTCGTCGACTCCCTCACCGATGAGACCCGGCTCTTCTTCGCGGAACTCCTCCAGCGCGACCTCGGCGTGGCGAATCTCGTCGCGTCCGATTTCACGATGCTCAACGAACGCCTCGCCACCCACTACGGCATCCCCGATGTCCACGGCATCGCCTTGCGTCCGGTCAAACTCGCCGCCGAGAGCGGACGCGGCGGGCTCCTCACGCAGGCGAGCGTGCTCAAGGTCACGGCCAACGGCACCACGACCTCACCCGTGCTCCGCGGCGCCTGGATCATGTCCCGCCTCCTCGGCAAGCCATCGCCGCCGCCACCCGCCAGCGTCCCAGCCGTCGAGCCCGACACCCGCGGCGCCACCACCATCCGCGAGCAATTGGCCAAGCACCGCTCGGAGGATAGCTGCAATACCTGCCACCGGAACATCGACCCCGCCGGCTTCGCCCTGGAGAGCTTCGATGTCATGGGCGCCTGGCGCGCCCGCTACCGCTCGCTCGGAGCCGGCGAGAAAGTCCCGGGCATCGGCCACAACGGCCTCTACTATCACTTCGCCCTCGGCCCGCCCGTCGATCCCACCGGCGAGCTTCCCGATGGCCGGAAATTCCAGAACATCACCGAACTGAAAACCCTCCTCCTTACCGATCCCGAGCAACTCGCGCGCAACCTCACCCGGCAACTCGCCATCTACGCCACCGGCGCGCCCGTCGGATTTTCCGACCGCCCGCAGATCGCGAAGATACTGGAAACGACCCGCGACGGCGGCTACGGTATCCGGTCGATCCTCCACGCCCTCGTCCAAAGCGAACTCTTCCTGCACAAATGAAAACGACGCCCGCCAGAGCCACCGTCCACATCGCCACCCAGCGAGCCCTCTCCCGACGCGGTTTCCTGCGCGGTGCCGGCTGCGCGCTCTCGCTGCCCTTCCTCGAAGCCATGCGCCCCGCCTTCCGCGCCGTGGCTTCCGAGACCAACGCCACCCCGCGCCGGATGTTCGGCATCTGCAACAACCTCGGACTCCTCCCCGAAAACTTCTTCCCCGAGCAGGGCGGTGCCGATTACAAGCCCTCGCCCTATCTCGAAATCCTCGCAAAACACCGGAACGACCTCACCGTCTTCAGCGGCGTCTCCCATCCCGATGTCGACGGCGGCCATCCCGCCGACAATTGCTTCCTCACCGCCGCCCCGCATCCCGGCCGCGCTGGTTTCCGCAATACCATCTCGCTCGACCAATTCATCGGCGAGCGCCTCGGCCACCTCACCCGCTTCCCCGCTCTCAATCTCGGCGTCAACGTCCAGCGCGGCCTGCGCAGCCTCTCCTGGACGAGTTCCGGCGTCCTCATCCCCTGCGAGGAGAGCGCGGCCGATGTCTACCGCTGCATGTTCATGCAGGGCACCGAGGAGGAAATGGCCCGGCAGGAACGGAAACTCGCCCTCGGCGAAAGCATCCTCGACGCCGTCGCCGGGCAGGCGAAGCAACTCGAACGCACGATCGGAGAACGCGACCGCGAACGCATCGACCAGTACTTCACCAGCGTCCGCGAACTCGAACAACGGATGCAGATGTCCCGCGAATGGGAACGCAAGCCGAAGCCCGTTACCGCCGCGCCCGCCCCGCTCGATCCCGCCAACCCGCGCGCCTATATGGAAAAGGTGCGCCTCATGTACGACATGGCCCGCCTCGCCTTCGAGACCGACTCCACCCGCTCGGTCGCCCTCCTCCTCGACAGCGTGAACTCCCCCGCCATCGACGTCGACGGCACGAAGATCACCGACGGCTACCACAACCTCTCCCACCACGGGAAATCGCAGGAAAAGCTCGCCCAGCTCCGCGCCATCGACGAGTGGCACATGCGCCTCCTCGACGGCCTCTTCACCGATCTCAAGGCCGTGAAGGAAGACAACGACACCCTGCTCGACCGCACGATGATCCTCTACGGAACGAATCTCGGCAACGCCAACACCCACGTCACGACCAACCTCCCCACCCTCTTCGCCGGCGGCGGCTTCAAGCACGGCCAGCACCTCGCCTTCAACCGCGACCGCAACTACCCGCTCCCCAACCTCTTCGTCTCCATCCTCCAGCGCCTCGGCCTCGAAACTGAGAAATTCGCGACGAGCACGGGCACGATGCGGGGATTGGACATGTTAGGGTAACCCCGTTCCTCCAAAATGAACACGATTCGGAAACACCTCACTTTCCGTCTGGCGCTCTTCTGCCTGATTGGGTTCGCCTTTACCGGCTGTAGCAGCATCGAGGTTTCTAATCTCAGTGAAATCGACCGCTCGAAGATGTCCGCGCAGCAGATCACTTTGCTTGAGGCAGCGGAAGAAGACTACAACGCAATCGCGGCGGACCAGGAACCGACACATGCGCAGGCGAAACTGACGGATATGCCGTGGGATGGCGGAAGCCGGTCCTTTGAAGGGGAGGGTTACGGCCTGGGAGCCACTCGCCACATGGATACCCACGAAGGCGTTCACGGGATGTGGATTGGCCCGTCGATAACCTTGAATCGCCGGATCACAGGTGGACGAAAGATCCATTGCCACGACGTCCGCTTCGTTCCCTTCAAGCGGCAGGATTGAAGCCCCAAGCACCGAGGATTCAATGGATGACGAGGCGACATTGCCGCTATGCCACCATCGCACTCTGGGTCCATGATCGGCAGGCTAGCATCTCCCCCAAGGCCAACGCCCCCCGCGCGTCACCCTCACGACGCTGGCTCCCCGGGCCAAAGGCCCCCAGCAAGCCCAGGGCAAGCGAGGCACGAGCGCCGCCCTGGGTTCCCGCCCACCCACGTCCAAGCCCCAACGGGGCGGCACAAACCCCTGCTAGCGTCGAGTCGGCTTTCAATCCCACACGTAGCGCTCGTCGATCTCCACCCCGTGTTTCCGGCACAAAGCCCGGAATTCATCCTGGAACGTTACCTTGCGATGGTGTTCCTCTTGGTTCGCGATATAGGCGCGGACCTTCCCCACGTTCGATTCGCTCACCGAAAACGCGCCGTAGCCGCCCTGCCAGTAAAAATCTCGATACGCCGCCCCCTGTTCCTTCATCCATTTCGACGGAGCCTTTTTCGCTTCTTCGACGAGCGACGCCAGCGTCACGGTTCGCGCCAGATTGCACAACACATGCACATGATCCTCCGTCCCGTTGATCAGAATCGGTTCGCATCCGATCTGCTGGAGCACGCCGGCCATGTAAGCGTGCAATCGCTCGCGCAACGATGCGTCCTTGAGAAACGGCACGCGATTCTTCGTGCTGAAAACGACATGGATCACAACGCGGGCGAGGGACTGCGGCATCCCAGATTGTGACGCCCCGTTGGGGCTTTGCACGTATTTTATACGATACCCAGGGCGGCGCTCGTTCCTCGCTTGCCCTGGGCTAGCTTGCCCAAG
>JAHEDC010000559.1 GCA_024641425.1 Verrucomicrobiales bacterium
GACGGAGGGGGGAAGGGTGTCGGCGTCGAGCACGTCGTCGCTGGTGAGGGAGCCGATTTCGGCGAGGCCGGGGAGGTCGAGCCGGGAAATGGCGGAGCCGGTGGCGATGAGGATGCTGTCGGCGGTGACCTCGTAGGGCGCGGAGCCGTCGCGGGGCGTGACGCGGAGGGTGTGGGCGTCGACGAAGGCGGCGTGGCCGCGGTGGAGGGCGAAGCGGCCGTCGGCGAGTTGCTCCTGCCGGTAGCCGGCGAAGTCGGCGATGAGGCGGCGCTTCCGGGCGCGGATCTCGTCGGGGCGGACGGAGAGGTTCTCGGCGCGGAGACCGAATTCGGCGGCGCGGCGGAGGGTGAGGTTGCGGTTGGCGCTCTCGATGAGGGACTTGCTGGGCATGCACCCGCGCAGGATGCAGAGCCCGCCGAGGGTTTCGGCCCCGTCAATGACGGCGGTTTTCAGGCCGAGTTCAACGGCGGTGCGGGCGGCGGCGTAACCGGCACTACCGCCGCCGAGGACGACGAATTCATAGGGTTCGGACATGGTGTTTTTAGAGAGAAATGGGACGGTGCGAGTGATTTTATAAAATATCCGCAAATGAGGGATGCAAGTTCTTTAAAATGAGTCGTTTGGGTGAAGCGTGGGATCGCCCGCCCGAGACGCACTTTTTCGTAGCAATTGGTTGCGTTAAGGGGCGATCTCCCTTTAATAAAGGAAGGACATTCCGGAGTGCCTTTTCGGGCTCCGGATTTTCCATCTAAAAAGCAGACGACGAGACATACAACCGAATTTATGGCCGAAGAAGAAACGCCCGCCGAAGACCCGAACGAGAGAACGGACATCACCGCCACCACGAACCAGGATCGCGACAAGGACGAGACCCATGTGGGCGGTGCCCAGGACTACGGCGCGGCGCAGATCGACAAGCTGGAGGGCCTGGAGGCCGTGCGGAAGCGCCCCGGGATGTATATCGGCGATCCGAAGACCGAGCAGGGCCTTCACCACGCCGTCTTCGAGGTGCTGGACAACTCGATCGACGAGCATTTGGCCGGCTACTGCAGCAAGATCGAGATCACGATCCACGGCGACGGCTCGTGCTCGGTGCGGGACAACGGCCGGGGGATCCCGGTCGACGAGCATCCGAAATACAAGATGCCGGCCGTCGAACTGGTGCTGACGAACCTCCACGCGGGCGGCAAGTTCGGGCAGGGGGCCTACAAGTATTCCGGCGGTCTCCACGGAGTGGGCGCGAAGTGCGTGAACGCGCTCTCCGAGTGGTTCAAGGCCGAGGTTTACCGCGACGGCAAGGTTTACGCGATCACGTTCGAAATGGGAGTGACGAAGGAGAAGCTGCACGTCGTGGCCGAACTGGATGACCCGAAGCACACCGGCACGCTGATCACGTTCATGCCGGATCCGACGATCTTCACGACGACGACCGAGTTTTCCTTCGAGCGCCTCGCCAAGCGGATGCGCGAGCTGGCGTTCCTCAATGCCGGCCTCATCATCGTGCTCAAGGACGAGCGCGGGGAGGAGGAGCGGTCGGAGACGTTCTTCTACCCGGACGGGATCGTGCAGTTCGTGAAGGAACTCGGCGAGAACAAGGATCTCGTCCACGCGAAGCCGATCATCCTGCGCGGCAAGCGCGAGGCGGAGGTGAACGGGAAGCCGGAGGACGTCTACCTCGACATCGTCGTCCAGTACAACGACAGCTACAATTCGCAGATCCTGCCCTTCGCCAACTCGATCCCGAACCCGGACGGCGGTACGCACGAGACCGGCTTCCGCACCGCGCTGACCCGCGTGGTGAACCAGTACGCGAAGACGAACAACCTTATCAAGGACAAGGACCCCGCTGTCAGCGGCGACGATTGCCGGGAAGGCATCATCTGCGTCCTCAGCGTGAAGCATCCGAACCCGAGTTTCAGCTCGCAGACGAAGGAGAAGCTCGTGAACCGCGAGGTCGAGGGGCTGGTGAATTCCTTCGCCTACGAGGGGCTCATGGCCTTCTTCGAGGAGAATCCGGACGTGGGGAAGGGGATCATCGGGAAGGTGCTCATGGCCGCCCGCGCCCGCGAGGCCGCACGGAAGGCGCGCGAGACCGTCCGCAAGGGCGCGCTTTACGGGGCCGGACTGCCCGGAAAACTCGCCGACTGCTCGGTGCGCGATCCCTCGAAGTGCGAACTCTATATTGTCGAGGGTGACTCCGCCGGTGGCTCCGCCAAGCAGGGCCGCGACCGCCGCACGCAGGCGATCCTGCCGCTGCGGGGCAAGCTGATCAACGTCGAGAAGGCGCGCCTCGACCGCGCGCTCCAGAACAAGGAGATCCAGACGATGATCACCGCCATCGGCACCGGTATCGGCGATGGCGAACAGGAGGGTGCCTTCAACCTCTCCAAGGCGCGCTACCACAAGGTCATCATCATGACCGATGCTGACGTGGACGGCTCCCACATCCGGACGCTCCTCCTCACGTTCTTCTGCCGCCAGATGCCGATGCTGGTCAAGGAAGGCTACCTCTACATCGCCCAGCCGCCGCTCTACAAGGTGACCCGGAAGAAGAAGGAAAACTACGTGCAGGACGATCCCTCGCTCCGGAAGATCCTCATCGACCTCGGGGCCGACGACGTCCGCCTGCGCACGGTGGGCAGCGACAAGGAATTCTCCGCCTCCGAGTTGAAGGAACTGCTGGAGCCGCTGAGCAAGCTCGCCCGCTACAGCGATGTCATCGTCCGCAACGGCGGCGACTTCGAGGACTACCTCGGCGCGCGGAATCCCGAGACGAAGGGCCTGCCCGAATACATCGTCCGCATCCGCGAGGGGAACGTCGAGTCCGTTCGCTACTTCACGACCGAGGCCGAGATCATGGCCTTCGCCCGCGAGAACACCGACCTCAGCCTCTTCGGCGCGGCCCGCGTCGAGGATACCTCGGAAGTGACCGAAGCCGAGGCCCAGGCCGCCGCCGAAGCCGCGCACGCCGCCGCCGAGGCCGCGGGGGACGCTCCCGTCGTCGAGGAAGCTCCGAAACCCGCCAAGGCCGTCATCTCGCGCCGCGCCACGCTCTTCGAAGTCCACGAGCACCGTGGCATCCGGAAACTCCTCGACCAGCTCGACGAGTCCGGCCTCCACGTCGATCACTTCTCGGCCCAGGACCAGCCGCTCTTCGAGATCATCGAGCGCGACGGCGACGACGCCAAAACGAAGCCCGTCTTTTCCGTCCCGGAGATCCTCGAATCCATCATCGCCATCGGCAAGCGCGGCGTCGAGATCCAGCGCTTCAAGGGACTGGGCGAGATGAACGCCAAGCAGCTCTACGAAACCACGATGGCCCCCGGCAACCGCAAACTCCTCCGCGTGAAAATGAACGAGGAAAACCACGTCGAAGCCGACAAGATGTTCACCATCCTGATGGGCGACGTGGTGGAGCCCCGGCGGCGATTCATCGAGGACAACGCCCTGAATGTCCGCAATCTCGATGTGTAGGCGCCAAGGGCGCTGTCAACGGTCAACAGGGGAAAGGCAATACGATGTCATCATGAAAGACTTGGACGATCTCGAAATCTATCAGGAATCGATGCGAATCGGGGAAGTCGTCTCGTGTGCCGTGGAGTCGTGGAACGACTTCGCGAAGGATACGGTTGGAAAGCAACCCGTCCGATCGGCCGATTCGGTGGCCGCGAATCTCGCGGAAGGCAGCGATTGTGAATTTACCGCTTCGGCGGTGGCTACTTTCCCGGATCCGAAGCAATCGCGACTCCTTCGGGGTGCAGACGCGTCGGAGCGGGCCCGTTTCCTGAACCCGGAGGGTTCGCAGCCGCAGCAGCCGGGGGTTGAGCGCCAGCGACACCCCCGGAACCCCCGCGGATTCGGCCGACCCCGGCAGGGGTCACGGCCAACGCACGTCGGGACTCACAGGCAACATCAACCGAGACATCAGCGCGGGCTGCGATCCCTGCCGGGATCGATTCTTTCTCCCATGGAACCGGG
>JAHEDC010000560.1 GCA_024641425.1 Verrucomicrobiales bacterium
GTTTCCGTCCGGGTCACGGTGCCGCTGTCGACCCGCTTGCCATCCGCCTCGGTGCGGGAACCTTTGATACGATCGGTGGAGGACTCGGTGACGGTGCGCTCGTAGGGGCGTTCGAGTTCGACATCGTTATCCCAGGCACGGGAGAATCGCAGTTCGGGATCGCGCCAGTCTTTCTCGGCCTGCTTCATTGCTTCCGCGATCGAGATATTCCCGCGCAGTTCCGCGAGCTTGGAATCGTTCTTGAGGGCAATGGCGATGAGTTCGGAGAGTCCGAGTGGGCCAGAGATCTCGTCTTCAGGTGCCTCTCCGCCCCGCGAGTGGGAACTTGAAAGAGTTGCGGAAGCGAGAACGGCAGCCATGAAGGCTCCGCCCCGTGATCGGAATCGCGTGAGAGACATTAACGGGTTGATGGAAAGTGGGTTACGGGTCAGTCGCCGGAGGGACGGCAGAGGTAGGAAAAAGCGGCGTTTCGCGGGGATACGCGACCAGCTTTCGGGATATTGGGTAAAAACCAGGAGGTGGGCAAGGGGAATTCTCACATCCCGTCGATTCGATGACAGTATCCGCTGGGGCCATTCATCCGACGTGGAGCATCGGTGGCTTGACGGAGGGTCGTGCTTGCGCTTTGTGCCCTGAGCGAGGAAGCTGCCGACCGTGGGCGCGGATCAAATGTCCCGCCCCAAATGAATCCACGCATGCACTATCTTATCACAGGTGGTTGCGGCTTCATCGGCTGCAATTTTATCCGCGGACTGCTGGCCGACGAACCCGGCGCCAGGGTTACCAACGTCGATGCGCTTACTCTATGCGGGGAGTGAGACGAATCTGGCGGACGTCGTGGCAGAGCAATCCGGGCGGTATACGTTTGTAAAGGCGGACATCGGAGACGCGACGGCAATGGAGGGGCTCTTTCGCGGGAACGCGTTCGACGTGGTTGTGAACTTCGCGGCGGAATCGCATGTGGACCGGAGCATTGTCAGCCCGCAGGATTTCGTGCACACGAACATCGTCGGAGCGGCAACACTGCTGCAACTGGCACGAGAGCGGCAGGTCGGACGCTTCCTTCAGGTTTCGACCGATGAGGTCTACGGCTCGCTTGGGCCCGAGGGTCTGTTCACGGAAGAGACACCCCTCCGTCCAAGCTCGCCTTATTCGGCGAGTAAGGCGGCTGCCGATCTGCTCGTTCTCGCGGCGCACCATACCTACGGGCAGGACGTGGTGGTGACGCGCTGTTCGAACAACTACGGGCCTTATCAGTTTCCGGAAAAACTCATTCCCCTCATGATCACGAAGGCGATGGAGGGAGAACCTTTGCCTGTCTATGGAGACGGGAGCAATGTCCGGGACTGGATCCACGTGGACGACCATTGCGCTGGCATCCGTGCTGCGCTTGCGAAGGGGAAGGCGGGCCACGTCTATAATTTCGGGGCGGATTGCGAATGGCGGAATCTCGATCTCGTGAAGGCCTTGCTGCGCCACGTCGGCCGGTCCGAAACGCTGGTCACCTTCGTCACCGATCGACCGGGCCACGACCACCGCTACGCGATCGACTCGACGAAGAGCCGGCGTGAACTGGGCTGGGCGCCGCGATGTTCCTTTGAAGACGGTTTGCGCGCGACGGTGGAATGGTATGTGGCAAGATCGGGACGACATGGCTGAGGGAATCGTTCCAGAAAAGACCCGCAGGGTAGCGGTCGTGGGAGCGAGGGGGCGCATGGGGGCGCCCCTCATTCGTCATTTGCTCGCGAGAGGCCATGAGGTGCTTCCGCTGACCCGGGAGGATCTGGACCTTGCCCATCCGGGGGAAGTGATCCGCCGTCGGCTCGCCGCCGAGGATTTCGAGGTGCTCGTGAACACGAGCGCCATGACATCCGTCGACGATTGCGAGCGAGATCCCGCTTACGCGCGGGTGGTGAACGCGGATGCCGCCCGGGAACTGGCCGTGGCCTGCCGGGAAAAGGGCGCGCGCATGATTCAGATCAGTACGGATTTTGTCTTCGATGGGAAAAGTTCACAACCGTATGCCGAGGGAGATGCCACCGGTCCGATCAACGTTTACGGTGAGACTAAGTTGCGGGGGGAAGAGGCGGTGCTGGACTGCTCGTCGGCCAATCTCGTCGTCCGTGTCTCCTGGGTCTATGGTCCCGACAAGGCGGGCTTTCCCTGCTGGATCGTTGAAAAGGCACTGCGCACACCCGAACTGCGGATCCCGCACGACAAATACGGAAGCCCTACTTCCAGCGAGAGCTTCGCGCACTCCCTTGAAAACGTGCTGATGCACCCCGGTGCCAAGGGAATTCTGCACTTGAGCGACCGCGGTGTCGCTTCCTGGTGGGAATTCGGGCGGACGATTCTCGAGATCGCTGCGGAGGCCGGTTACTCCGTGAAAACGATCACGCCGGAGCAGGGGGCACTGGCCGACCTGACCCACCTCGCGGCAAGGCGGCCTCCTTATTCCGCCCTCGATGTCGGCAGGTATGAGGCGCTCACGGGGCGTGTGGTGCCCCATTGGAGGGAAGCGCTCGCCCGGTTTGTCTTCAGTCGTCCTTGGGATTACCCGTTGTCCCGCCCCTGAGCCGGTGGAGAATGGCGAGCGCCTGGAAGGCGGCGCGGGAATTGTGCACGCGGAATATCTGGGCGCCTCCCTCGATGCCGGCGGCGATGCAGGCTATCGTGCCGGCGTCGCGGTCGACCGGGTCGGGGATTCCGAGGACTTCGCCGATGACAGTCTTGCGGGAGACCGGCAGGAGAATCGGGCGTCCAAGCCGCTGCAAGCGGGCGATATGGCGGTAGACGCAAAGGTTGGCGTCGCGTTGCTTCGCAAAATCGATGCCGGGATCGAGGAGGATGGCTTCACGGGAGATGCCGGCGTCGCGCGCGAGAGCCATCTTGGCCTCAAAGAAGCGAACCACCGTCTCCATGATGTCATCGTAGTGCTCGCCGGTATGGGCAATCTTGGGTTCACCCACGCTGTGCATGATCAGGAGTGCCGTCCCGTGCCTCGCGCAGAGACGGGCATTGCGACCGTCGGGCAGGGCGCCGATATCGTTGAGGATATCGACACCCAGAGGGAGGATGGCCTCGACGACTTCCGGTCGCCAGGTGTTGATCGAGAGGAGGGGAGGAGCGAGTTGGAAAGGATCCGCGCTTTGAAAGGCCCGGGTCTCCGCATGAAAAGCAGCGATAAAAGGAGTAAGCCGCGCGATCTCCGCTTCGGCGGTGATGGCAGCGCGATTCGTGCGGGCACTCTCCGCGCCGACGTCGATAATATCCGCTCCTTCGGCGAGGTGGCGTCTCGCCTGCGCTAGGGCCTCGTCGGGATCCAAGGTACCATCGCCTGAAAACGAATCGTCGTTCACATTCACGATTCCCATCACGAGCGGGCGGCGGGGGAACGCAATGATCCGGTCCCGACAGCGGAGAAAAAGGGGAGGGTCGGCGACGTTCAAGGTGAGGAAATCGGCGGCAGGTCAAGGAAACTCCGCTCGCGAAGGGTGAAAAGCGCGGTTTCGGCGTACCCTGCCTCGCGGGCCAGGGAAATGGCTGATTCGAAAGCATGGCCGACCTCGCCCGGTGCATGGGCATCGGAACTGATAACGACGGGAATGTTGGCTTCCCTCGCCATCCGGAGAAACTCCAGCGTCGGGTAAGCCTCGCGGCATTCCTTTCGAAGCCCCGCCGTATTGATTTCGAAACAGACTCCGGCATTCGCCGCCGCTTCGATGGAGGGCGCATAGAAGCGACGCAGGTCGCCGTCTGGCCGGAATCCGAACTTTTTCGGAAGATCGGGATGGGCGAGGATGTCGAAAAGGCCGCTCCCGGCGCACCGGGCATAGATTCTCCAATACATGCTCCAAATCTCTTCGATGCTCGCGGCATCTTTCCAGCGCCCGATCCACTTGGGATTATCCATGTCCCAGCCCGGTGCGATGTAATGGACGCTTCCGATCAGGTAATCGAAGGGGGCC
>JAHEDC010000098.1 GCA_024641425.1 Verrucomicrobiales bacterium
ACGCCGGCCCACGGTGGTCTTTTCGCGATAAGCGCGGAGCACGACCCGGAGAAACGTGAGGCCGTAACGGAGGCGATTCTCCGCATTGTCGGGGAAATCCAGTGTGAGGGGGTGACTCCCGACGAGGTGGAGAAAGCGCGGAAGATGACCTTGGCGAGCCAGATCGGATCGCTGGCGACGATGCGTGGACAGGCGAGCGACATCGGAGGCAACTGGAACCTGACGCGGAACGTGCAGTTCACCGGGGAATACCTGGAGGCGATCCAGCGGGTGACGCCGGAGGATGTGCGCGACGTCGCCGCGCGTTATATGGTCGAGCGCACGCTTTCGGTGACGTCCTTGAATCCAACGGGAACCCTCGCGGCCGCGAGCCGCAAGCAGGAAACGCCGAACGAGGCGGAGGTGCGAAGGCACGTGCTCTCGAACGGGTTGACCTTGTTGCTCCGCGAGGATGCACGGCTTCCGCTGGTCTCGGTGCTGGCGGCCTTCCGCGCGGGCACGCTGGCGGAAACCGACGCGGACGCGGGGATCTCGCGTCTTTTGACGCGCACTTTGCTCAAGGGTACGACCACCCGCACCGCGGAGGAGATTTCCGGCGCCATCGAGTCCGCAGGGGGCTCGATTGGCGCGAGTGCGGGGAATAACAGTGTCGTGGTTTCGGCGGGTGTCATGCGCCCGGACATTGGTTTGGCGCTTGATATCGTCTCGGACGTGATTCGGAATCCGACCTTTCCGGAGGCAGCCCTGGAAGTCGAGCGGGAGGCCCAGCAGGCGGCCATTCAGGAGGAGGAGGACCGCATGATGACGGTGGCGACGAAGGCATTGCGGAAAGTGCTTTTCGCGGGGCATCCTTACGCGAGGACGCGGAATGGCACCGAAGAATCGGTGGAAGCCATCGATCGGTCGGCACTCGAAGCCTTTCACCGGAAGTATTTTGTGGCGCGGAATGTCGTGCTCGCGATCTACGGTGATATCGACGCCGGGGCGATGATCAACGAGGTCGAGCAGCGATTCGGTATGATGCCGGAGGGGGAGTCACCGTTCGATGCGCCGCCCCTTCCCTCGCCATTGACGGAGAGTGCGGAGGTGGAGCGCTTCCTCGACAAGAAACAGGCGGTCGTCGTCGTGGGCTACCCGTCGGTCGACATGAAACACCCCGACCGGGACGCGCTCGATCTGCTGGATGAAGCCTGCAGCGATATGGCGTCCCGTTTCTTCGTGCGCATTCGGGAAGAACTCGGGCTCGCCTACTACGTTGGAACGAGCCAGGTTTTGGGACTCGCGCCGGGGGCATTTTTCTTTTATGTCGGCACCTCGCCGGAGAAGGCGGGTCTGGTCGAGCGGGAATTGCTGGAAGAAATCGGAAAACTGGCCGAGCACGGCCTGACTCTGGAGGAATTGGAGCGGGCGAAGAAGACGTGGCTGGGCAAGCAGAAGATCGAGATGCAGAGCAATGCTGCCGTCGCGCAAGTAACCGCGCTCGATGAACTCTTCGGTCTCGGTCACGCGAACTACGAGGCGGCATTCCGGAGAATCGAGCATTTCACGGTCGAGGACATGCGCGCGATCACGCGGCGTTACCTGCACGAGAAAGTCCGGGTGGTCGTGCGGGTGTTGCCGGAGGGTGCCGCGGTTTAGAGAGGTAGCCGAGAGGGTTCGGATTGCCAGAGGGTGGAAAATAAGGGCCCAGTGGAAGGAAGGCGTAGGCGACGGGGTTCACCTTCTTCGATGGCATCGCGCAGGGACGTGCGCTACGACTCGGTCTTGGGCGCGGCGTCGGCCAGCTTGAAGTCCGGGAAGCGCTCGCGGAGTTTAACGCGGATCTCGTCGGCCTTGGCCTTCTCGCCAAGCTGTTCATGGGCGAGGGCACTCTTGGCAAGGGCCACCGGCGTGATGTCCGCATCGTCGAAGACGTAACTGGGGCGAATAAGGCGCTGGACCGCGTCCTTCCAGCGCTTGTCGGCGAGCGCGATTTCCCCCCAAGTGAGGCAAAGTCGGGCATTGACCCGGCCCTCGCGCTCGATTTTGATCCCCTCGGCGACGGTCTCGTCGGCTTTCGCGAACTCCTTCAGGGCGAGAAGGGCTTGTGCCTTATCGTTGAGTACCTTCGCGCGCGAACTGTCGGGCTGTTCGCTCTGGAGATAGAAGTCGAAGGCTGCGACGGCGGTTTCATAATGGCCTTCACTCAGGCGGGCATTCCCCAGCGTTTTCCAGATTACTGGCAGGGTGTCCGCGGGGCTATCCGGGGTGCTCGCGTAGGAGAGGTAATTGTCCGCGCCCGCATAGTCGTTTCTTTCGAAAAGTCGGATTCCAAGCCAATGGTAGACCTGGTCCGGAAGCGCGATGGGTCTTTCTCCCCCGCGGGCGGCATCGATTTCCTTGCGGGCGTTGTCGACGTCCTCCAGCGAACGATAGGCGAGAACGATGCGGAGGGTGGCCCGTTCCGCGAACGTGGCCTGGTCCAGTTCCCGGGACTTGTTAAGGGGATCGATACATTCGGTGAACTTGCGCAATTCAAACTGGCCCCAGCCGATCCAGAACCACGCTTCGGGGGCGGCGGCACTTGAGGGAAATTTCTCAAGAAGCCCCTCGTAGGCGGCAATCATCGCGGGGTAATCGTGTTGCTGCCCCTTGATGAGCGCCATCTGCTGGTAGGCGAGTTCGCGCGTTTCCGATTCGGGAAATTCCTCAAGCAGGCGTTTGAAGTCCCGTTCGGCACCGCCCAGGTCGCCGATGGTCTTGAAGCTCAGGCCCCGTTTTGCGAGGGCGGTGGGAATCCGCTCATCTTCGGGGTATCGGCTGATGAAGTCAGTGAGGGCGGCGACCGCGGACGGGGCGCCGTCGCTTTCGGCGTGCGCCCAGCCCTTCTTGTAGAGGGCCGATGCCCGGAGGGATTCGGGAATGCGCTCGAGTTTCATCTGGTCGTAGGTTTCGGCCGCGAGCGCCATGACTTCGGAGGCAAAGAGGGATTCCGCCTTGAGGAGGAGAGCCATGTCGATTTGCTCGCTCGCGGGGTTTCTCTCCGATTCGGTGGCGACGAACCGATCGACGAAATCGGGGAGATTTGGGTTCTGAAGACTATAGAAGCAGAGCAGTTTACGGTAACCGGCTTCACCCGCCTCGATCGAGTTCGGGTAGTAGCGTTCCACATTCAGATAGACGTCGATGGCGGTGGCGAAGCGTCCTTCGTGGCGGTAGGAATTGCCGGCCATGAGGAGAAGTTTGGGCCTGAGTTCGTGGGGCATGGAGACGATTCCCTGCTGGTAGGCCCCGATGACCGCCTGGTGATCGCCGGCCTGGTAGGCGGACTCGATGAGATTGAATTGGGCGTCGGCCTTCCATTCCTCGG
The DNA here is from genome assembly GCA_024641425.1 of Verrucomicrobiales bacterium. GTDB lineage: Bacteria > Verrucomicrobiota > Verrucomicrobiia > Verrucomicrobiales > DEV007 > JAHEDC01. The sequence continues at coordinate 3,350 of JAHEDC010000098.1, forward strand.
CGCCCCGCATGGCCATGACTTCGTCGTAGTTTTTCCGCGCGATTTCGGGATTCCCGAGTTTGTCAGCGAGGATACCGGCCTTGAAGATGGCCTCGCCACGAACTTCCGGGCGCTTCGATTCTGTTCCCAGTGTCGTGAAATGGTCGAAGGCGGCCTGATGTTCCCCCTGCTCGGCTTCGAGCCGCGCGATGGAAAGGAGAGCCACTTCACGGAATTTCCCGTCGCCCTGAAGATCGAGAACCTTGGTGTAGCATTCCTTCGCGGCCTCGATCTTGCCCATTTGCTTCAGACTGCGCCCGCGATAATAGAGCGCGGCCTCGCGGATGGAGTCCCGCGTGGTGCGTGTGTCGGCGAGCGCGAAGAAGGGTTCGGCGATCTTGTAGTCCTCGCGGTTGTAGGCCAAGGTCCCGAGCCGGTAGGCGGCGGACGGAACGAAGGTGCTTTTCGGGTGATCGCGGACGAGCTTCAGATACGCGGATTCCGCATCTCCGGCCAGGCGCTGGTTGAGGTAGCATTCGCCCAGCCGGAACCACGCCGCGTCGACATTGGTTCCCGAAGGGAACTCCTTGAGGTACTCTCCGAAGCGCTGTCCCGCGATCTCGAACATGTTTTGTTCATAGACGAGGTTCGCGTAGGTGAAGAGATCCTCTTCCCGGTTGCTTGTGAGGGGCTTCTCGGCGACCGATGCGCGTGGAACGGCCTCTTCCGTTCCGCCCGGAGAGACGGGAACCGCGCGTCGGGGCACCGTGTCCTGCGAAACGGCGGTCCCTCCCGCCAGGACGCAGAGGAGCGTCCAAACGGGAAGCGAAAGGAAAGCGGGAGCAGGAACAGGAGGATGGGCGATACGGACGGTCATTTCGGCGTGGAGGAAGCGTCGGGCCGTGCCGTGGCGAAGGCGACGTTCCAGATACCGGCTTTCTGGCAGACATTGAGCACAGAAACAATGTGGTCGAAAGCAGTGGATTTGTCACCCCTGAGGATCACGGCCTGGTCCTTGTAGGCTCTTGCAACGTCAGTGAGAGTGGATTGGAGTTCGTCTTCGGTGATGGTTCGGCCTTCAACGACAATCCTACCATCGTTGTGGACGTTCACAACGATTTCGCCGATGCTCCGCTCGGGATTCTTGCCGTCGGCGGCGGCCGGAACACTGATGTCGAGTTCGGTTTCGAAACGCGCATAGCTCCACGTCACGATGAAGAAAATAAGGAGCAGGAAGACGATGTCGATCATCGGGGCAAGCTGCATGCCCGTCTGTTCGGCTGGCGAGTATCCTCGGAATCGCATGTTTCCCTAGGGTGGGTGGTTTGGGAGGTGAAGGAAAGCTAGTAGCGGCGATCATCCACCGCAATGCGATCCTCGGCGGGAGCCGGGCGCATGCGCCCGCTCGTCGCGGCGCGAGAGGCGGCTCGCTTGTACTGGGACGCGAGGAGGGCCATGATGTGGGTGGTGGCGGCCTCCAGCTCGGCGACGAGGGTTTGCACCCGCCCCCGGAAGATGGAGTAGAAAATGAGGGCCGGAATCCCGATGACGAGGCCGCCCGCCGTGGTGAGCAGAGCTTCCGAGACACCACCGGCGAGGCCCATCTGCTTCGCGCCGATGAAGTTGTCCCCGGCGATCTCGCGGAAGCTCTTGATCATCCCGATGACGGTGCCGAGCAAACCGACCATCGGCGCAATGGCTCCGATGTCGGCGAGATACTGGATGCGCTGGTTCAAAAGCGCGGCCTGGCGGGAGCCCTCGGCCTCGGTGACCTCGCGGACTTCCTCGAAGCTCGCGGTCGGGTTTTTCGTGGCGAAGTCGAGCGTTTTCGCGGTGACGCGGGCGATGCATTCGTTGTGGCGCTTGCAGACGGAGAGGAGGCCGAGGAAATCCTGCTTCCGGATCAGGGCGTCGGCCGAGGACATGAAGCGCCCGCTCACCACGGCCCCCTCGCGGACGGTCAGGGTGTAGAAGATGATAAGGAAAACCGCGCCGACCGAGAGGGCGGCGAGCGGGTAGACGAGGAAACCGGTGTCCTTGATGATCTGGAGGAAAGTCTGGGCTTCCTCGACCTGCGGGCGCGGGACGCCGTCGCCACCGCCCGCCGGTGCGTCCTGTCCCCAGGCGACAATGGGAAGAAGGGCGAGCAGCGCGAGAATGAAGGGCAAGACGGCCCGTCCTTTGGAGCTTTTCATGGATGATATGCGGCGGTTCCGATCGGTCTGGAGTCCTGATACGTTTCCCAAGATCACGGGAGCTTACAATCAATAGGGCTTAGGCACTTTCGCAAGGCGAATTTGGGAGAGCCTTGCGCGAGGGCGCGGAAGGTCTTCAAACGTCCGGCGACGGGGGAATCTTTCATCGCCGAGATTCCCGGACCCGGGCGAGGGAACGGGCCGCGATCAGCTTTACCGATTGCGCGACCGGCGCGCGCTCCAAAAGAGGAGGGCGGCGAGGAGGAGGAGGAGGGCGGAGGTTTCGGGGATCTGCCCGGCGCGGATGGGGGTGTTCGGAAGGGATTCGTAGGCCCATTCCACGATGTCCATCCGGATCGCGAAGTCTTCCCCCGGCAGGATGGCTATCCTGCCGTAGTGGGTCGCCCCCGCGATTTGGAATTCCACCCCGAGATAGCCCAGGCCCTCAGTAAATGTCCCTAGGCATACGAGACCCCCGGCGTTAATGCAGGAGGCCAAATGCGTTATCGCGTTGGACCAAACGTATCCGGCTGGAACACTACTTCCAATCCATACTTCGGGTGCGAGGTCCACAGCCCTGTGCCCGACTTGCATCGGGAGTAATTCATGGGCAATGATCCGGGTGCCATTCAGGGGATGTCCGAAAATGTCCTGGGAATTGTTGGAGAAGTTCAGATCAAGGACACCATCGCCGTTCAGGTCGATATCCAGGGAACTATCGAAGGGAATACGCAGCGGGAGAGCGGGCGAGACGTGGATGATCGCCGCGATCGCGGGCTGAGCAATAAGGAGCCCCACACCGAGCGCTATAATAGTGAACGCGGTGGCACTCATTACGATTACCAGAGTTGGCGGACGCGGTAGAAGGCGGCCGGGCCGTGGGAGGAGGTGTCGATCTGATGGCGGGCGCGTTTCATTCCCCCACGGATTTTCTGAATCTGGAATCCCATAGGTAAGGATTCGAGGGTTCAGGCAGGCTTAGCAAGGCGATTCAACGAAGGTCCGGGGCTGCCAGGCGGGAGACTTGCGCAGAAGGAATGCCTCCGCGATGCTGGGAACGAATACCCCATTCACCAATAACCAATCACGAATCACCACCCCCCTTGTCCTCAGAATTCCATCGCGAGCGCGTCGATTTGCGCGCGAAGTTGCAGGAAGTGCCGCACAAGCCGGGCGTCTATCTGATGCGGGATCGCTTGAACCGGATCATCTATGTGGGGAAGGCGCGGGATCTGCGGAAGCGCTTGAGCAGCTATTTCATGCCGTCGCGTTCGATGACGGCGGATGTGAAGACGCGGGCCTTGATCAAGAGCATCTGGGATTTCGAGGTGCATGTGGTGCGCAACGAGCCGGAATCGCTCCTGCTCGAAGGCAAGCTGATCAAGGAATACCGGCCGAAGTACAATGTGAGCTTCCGCGACGACAAGCGCTTCCTTTTGCTGAAAGTGCATCCGGAGGAGACGTTTCCGCGCTTCAAGCTGACGCGGTTGCGCAAGGAGGACGGCGCGCGGTATTTCGGGCCCTTCGCGCATTCGGGGGCGGTGCGGGCGACGCTGGACTGGCTGAACCGTGCCTTTGGACTCCGCACCTGTCGGCCGACTGTGCCGGGGGAGAACGACTACAAGCATTGCAATGACGACGTGATCCGGAACTGCGCCGCGCCCTGCATCGGGAAAGTGAGCGCGGAGGAATACCGGGAGCGTGTGGAGAAGGCCTGCGCGTTTCTTTCCGGCGACGCCAAGGAGGAACTGGCGGGGATCGAGGCCGCGATGGCGAAGGCGGCGGGATCGCAGAACTACGAGCTGGCGGCGCGTTACCGGGACATGCTGGAGAACCTCCGCAAAACGCTGGGCCCGAGCCGGCGCTTCACGCGGGGCCGGGGGCTGCCGGCGGGAGGGCAGGGGAGTTCGGTCTTCGCGAGCACGATCGACCCGATGGCCGACGTGCGGGAATTGGGCGAGGAGCTGGGCCTTGGGCCGCCGCTCGTCATGGAGTGCTTCGACATCTCGAACATCTCGACGACCTACTCGGTAGCGTCGATGGTGCGCTTCCGGAACGGCGTTCCCGACAACCGGAACTATCGGCGCTACCGCATCCGCACGGTGAAGGGACAGGATGATTTCGCGAGCATGGCCGAAGTCGTGCGCCGCCGCTACGCGCGGATTCTTCTCGAAAGCCGTGAGGTGGCGGGGGCGGAGGACGCGGAAATGAGCCAGGAAGACCCGCTGGAGGCGCTTCGCAGGCTCGGAGCCGAGATGGAATCGAGATCCACGCGCTATGTCCGCCTTCCTGATCTGGTCATCGTGGACGGCGGCAAAGGCCAGCTTTCCTCGGCCTGCGGGGAACTCCAGCGGCTCGGACTGCACGATTTGCCGATCATCGGGCTCGCCAAGGAAAGGGAGGAGATCTACCGCCCGGGGAATCCGGTGCCGCTCGTCCTTCCGCATGAGCGGGGCGCGCTGCGGCTGCTCCAGCGGATCCGCGACGAGGCCCATCGTTTCGCGAATGGCTATCACCAGCTTCTGATGAAACGACGCGTCGAGGAAAGCATCCTCGACGACTGTCCGGGCATCAGCAAGGCGCGGAAGGAGGCGTTGCTGCGGCAATTCGGATCGCTGGGGCGGCTGCGGAAAGCGACGGTCGAGGAGATCGCGGCCGCGCCGGGAGTGAGCGCGAAAATGGCGGCCGTCATTGTGGATTTTCTGGCGAGCCATAAACCTTGATTTGTCGAAGAATCGACGCTTCGTTCCATGACAATGGTAAATATCCGCCCGTCCCGTGCCCTCGCCCGGCTGATTCTACCGGGAATGATGCTCGTTGCCTCATTTCCGACCCTGCTCTCCGCACAGGAGGAAATTCCCCGCGCGGTTCCGCTCCGGGGGGAGGTCGATCCAGCGGTAGCGCCCGATCTTCCTCCCGAAGAGGAGAAAAAGATCGATGCCTCCCTCATGACCCAGACGGGAGCGCGCACGCTCGCCCTGAAAGTGCCCGCTCCCCGTGGTCAGATCACCGACAGGACCGGGGTGGCGCTCGCCCAGAACCGGGTCGCGAACTATCTCGCTCTGAAGCTGCCTTTCCGCGAGAACCAGACGGAAACGGACATGCTGCGTTACGCGCGGCAACGGGTTGCCCTCGCGTACCGGATTCTGGGAGAACAATTCACGATCTCGGATGCCGATATTGTCCAGCATTACAAGAACCGGCGCTGGCTGCCGCTTCCTTTTGCACCCATTCTGGACGACGAGCAGATCGCGAAGATCACCCCACAGCTTGATGCCGGGCTGATTCTTCATCCGGTCTACATGCGCATTTACCCCAAAGGGACCGTCGCTCCCCATGTCATCGGATACGTCGGAACGAAACAGAAGATCCTGCCGACCACCCCGTTCGTCGGCGGGGAGCCCCTCTGGGCGACGACCGAGGGGCGGTCCGGGCTTGAGAAGTCCTTTGACGCCGACCTCGAAGGCACGATGGGGGAAGTCAATCTCCTTTTCGATACCAACGGCACCCAGCTGGCGGAGGAGATGGTGAAGCGACCCGTTCCCGGAAACAATGTCATCACGACGCTCGACGCTGAAATGCAGGCCACCGCCGAACGCCTTCTCCAGAGTACCGGACGCAACGGAGCCTTCGTGGTGCTCGATGCCCAGAATGGGGACGTGATCGCAATGGCCTCGTGGCCGTCCTATGATCTCAACGACTGGATTCCCCTCATGACAACGGCGCGCTATGCCGAGTTGAATGACGATCCGGCGAGGCCCCTCAATCCGCGCGCCTATCAGGGACTTTACCCTCCGGCATCGACCTTCAAGCTTCCGGTGGCGCTGGCCGCGCTTGAGTTCGGCATTATCTCGGAGAACGACTATTTCGGGTGTCCCGCCGGAATGCAGATTGGGAACCTCTGGAAGAAGAACTGGAACAAGAACGGCGAGAGCAGCATGAACGTCGTTGACGCGATCAAGCGCTCGTGCAGTACCTGGTTCTACACCGTCGGGATGAAGACCGGAGCGGACAACATCGCCGCCACCGCCCACCAGTTGGGCCTTGGAGAGAAGACGGGGCTGCCCCTGGCGTCCGAGCAGTCGGGAGTCATTCCCAACAGCGCCTGGGCGAAGGAGCGTGGCGTGCAACTCTACGGCGGGCATGTGGCGAACATGGCGATCGGGCAGGGGGACGTGTTGGCCACGCCGGTGCAGGTCGCACGCATGGCGGCCGCCCTCGGGAACGGGCATGTGATTCCCCGCACGCGGCTGGTGCAGCAGATCCAGGACGTCCACGGACGGGTGGTGAAGTACTTCCCCTCCGAGATTCACTCGACGCTGGTGGTTGACCAGCACAATCTCGATCTTGTCCGGCAGGGAATGATCGCTGTGGTCAACGGGGGATCGGGAACGGCGCGCGCGGCTCGAAACGACTACGTGACGCTGGCGGGCAAGACCGGAACCGGCGAGTGGTCGGTGAAGGACAACACGCGCCTTGCCTGGTTCGCGGGTTTCGTTCCCGCCGAAGCGCCGCGCTTTGCCTTCGCCGTCGTGATCGAGGGACGGCCCGGGGAATCGATCGGGGGCGGAAAGGTTGCGGCGCCACTGATCGGCGAGATGTTCAATGCTTTCTACAAGAAGGAAAAGGAAGGCGGACGTCTGGATGACTACGTGAAGGCGGAGATCGTCGAGAATTCGGGAGGGGGCGAACGCATCGACCACGACGAGGATTCGTCCGGGGGGGGGCAGGCATCGTCTGGGAATGCGGAGGAGCAAACGCAGCCGATCACCGAAGCGCCGAAGCGGCGCACGCTCTTCGAGCGCCTCGGTTTCGGAAAGAAGAAACGTTAAGCGGGCGTTCCGTCGCACGGTCTCCACCGTACATTCGGACGAGGCCGAGCCTGCGAGTGCGTGAAGAAAGTTGGCGTATCGGAGGGAATCGAGCGTTGACAGCTTGGGATGTTCGACGGATTACGTAGGGCATGCCGAGTCCCGTAATCCTAATCATTCGCGACGGCTGGGGAATCAACCCAGACGGTGCGGATCGTGCCAAAGAAAATGGCGATGCCACCCTCCTGGCAAAGACGCCTTTCCACGAGCATCTCTATGAAACCTATCCCTGGGGGCGCGTGAGCGCCAGTGGGCTGGACGTCGGTTTGCCTGAGGGCCAAATGGGCAATTCCGAGGTTGGACATCTCAATCTCGGGGCGGGGCGGGTCGTCTATCAGGATCTCACCCGGATCAACCTCGCCATCAAGAAAGGCACCCTCGCGGGGATGCCGGCGCTGAAGGAGGCATTCGAAAAGGCGAAGGGGAAACGGCTCCATTTCCTCGGGCTGGTCTCCGATGGCGGAGTGCACAGCCACCAGGAGCATCTCGTCGCGCTTGCCACGGCGGCGAAAGTGGCGGGCGTCGATGACATTTTCGTGCACGCGATCACGGACGGCCGCGACACCGCGCCGACAGGCGGCAAGGATTACCTCGCGTATTGTGAGGAGAAACTGGCTTCGAGTGGAGCGAAGATCGCTACCGTCATCGGGCGTTACTACGCGATGGACCGCGATCAGCGCTGGGAGCGGAACAAGTTGGCCTGGGATGCCATTGTTTTGGGACGCGGGAAGGACTGCGTCGGCAGGAAGCCCTCGGAGTGCGTGGCTGAATGCTATCCGGAGGGAGAAACCGATGAGTTCCTGAAGCCGATGGTCTTCGAAGCCGCGGAGGAACAACGGGTGCGTGACGGCGACGTGGTTTTCTGGTTCAACTTTCGGGCCGACCGCGCGCGGCAGCTTTCCCGGGCCTTCCTTCAAGCGGATTTCGACGGATTCGACCGCGAAGTGACGCCGAAGGTGGAATACCTGACATTGACCGAATACGACGAAACCTACGGGGTGCCGGTAGTCTTTGCCCCCGATACGCTGACCAAGGTGCTCGGAGAGGTCGTGAGCAAGGCGGACATGAGGCAATTGCGGATTGCCGAAACCGAGAAATACCCCCATGTGACTTATTTCTTCAACGGAGGCGTCGAGCAACCTTTTCCGGGCGAGGATCGCGTGATCGTGCCGTCCCCGAAGGTCGCAACCTACGATCTTCAACCTGAGATGAGTGCGCCGGAAGTAACAAGGGAAGTCGTGGAGCGCCTGAAGGACTACGATCTCGTCATTCTGAATTTTGCCAATCCCGACATGGTCGGTCATACGGGCGTCGTCGAGGCCGGCATCAAGGCGGTGGAGACGATCGATGCCTGCGTGAAGGCGGTCATCGAGGAAGTGCTCGCGCTGGAGGGCAAGGCGCTCGTTACGGCGGATCATGGAAACTGCGAAATGATGATCAAACCCGATGGTTCGCCCCACACCGCCCACACGACGAACCTCGTGCATCTGATCTACGTCTCCGAGGACGCCGATGACTTCATGGTCGGGGACGGAATCCTGGCCGACATTGCTCCGACCCTGCTCGATATGCTCGACCTCGACGCTCCCAGGGAAATGTCGGGGAGGAGCCTTCTGCTCCGCATGTGAGGCGATGCGGATGCGATGGAAATCTCCGGCTTCGCAAGAAAGGTGCTCTTCTCCGCGTCGCTGGAGGAGAAACTGGCCTTCGCCGGGGGCTTCACGGACGATGCGCCCGGTTCGGCATTGACGGGTGATCCAGAGCCGGGGCGTCCGGCGGAGTTGATGCCCCGCAAGAACGCGCTGCGGTCAGGCTTGCCGAAATCGGCCCGCTTCGTCGATGAGGAGCAACGGGGGATCCTTCTCCATTTCTTCGCCAATCACGAATTGCTGGCGACCGAGCTCATGGCGTTGGCGTTATTGAAATTCCCGGAGGCGCCGAAAGCGTTTAGGAGTGGCCTCGCACGTACTCTTGGCGAGGAGCAGCGGCACACGCGTTGGTACATCGAACGAATGAAGCAATGCGGTGTGCGTTTCGGCGACTTCCCGGTGAATCGCTTCTTCTGGGACATGATCGCGCCGATGGAGTCACCGCTCGATTATGTCTCACGGCTGAGCCTTACCTTTGAGCAGGCGAATCTGGATTACGCGAAACATTTCGCCACGATGATGCGGGCGTGTGGCGACGACCGAACGGCGACGATTCTCGAACGCATCTATCGGGATGAGATCGGGCACGTGGGTTACGGATTGAGGTGGTTTCGCAAGTGGAAGCGGGAAGGAGACAGTGATTGGAAGGCCTTCGGGCGCGCGCTGCGCTTTCCCTTATCGCCAAGCCGTGCGAAGGGGAACGGCGCGCCCTTTAATGTCGAGGGTCGCGTTGCGGCGGGACTCGACGAGGATTTCATTCGGAACCTCCGGGTGTTCGAACGCTCGCGCGGACGCGTGCCGAACGTCTATTTTTTCAATCCGGATGTCGAAGCCTCGCTGGTGGGAGCGGGGGGAAAGGCGAAGGCAGTGCGCATGCTGGAGCGCGATCTCGAGACTGTGGCGGGCTTCCTGGCCCGTCGGGAGGATGTTGTGTTGGTGCGGGAATTGCCGTCGGTCGAGTATCGAGAGCGGTTGCAGCGCTGGGGTTTCGAGATGCCGGAATTTGAAATCCTCGGCGAAAATGGGAAGCTTGACGAGGGGTGTCTCCTTCGCGAGCGGAAGATGGGGCTGTCGCGGCCGTGGGGGTGGTGTCCGGAGGCAGGCCGGGCTTTCGCGGGATTGATTCCGGAAAGCGCGATACGCGAGCGTATCGCCGCAACGCGCGTCGTGTCCTCCAAAGCGTGGAGCGCGAAGCTTGCAGCCAACCTCGATGATTCGGGCCGGAGTCGTATCTGCCATACTTTGGACGAAGTGAGGGCCGCTGTCCTCGACTTGGGGCCGGGCCTCTCTCTGGTCAAGGCACCGCTTGCAGCGTCCGCGCGGGGGAATCGTCGCTATTCCCCCGAGTCGGAACGCTGGATCCGTCGCCTGCTTTCGACCCAGGGAGCGGTCGTGATCGAACCGTTGCGCGAGCGGGTCTTCGATTTTTCGGTTCAGTTCGAGATGGAACGGGCGGGCTTGCGCCGTTTGGGATTCACGCGGCTGCACAATACCGCCGGAGGGCAATTCGTCGCGGTCGAGGCGGGGCCGCGTCTCCTGCGTGGACTTTCATCGGAGATTTCGGGCTTCCTCATGAGTCGAGGTCCGGGTGAAACCGAGGGGCTCATGGAACGAACCTACGAGGCCGTCGGCCAGACGCTCGAATCGGCGCTCCGCACGGTGGGCTATCTCGGCCCTCTTGGAATCGATGCCTTTGTCTATCGGGAACCGGGTGGGGGGCTTCGACTCCGTCCCATCGTCGAGATCAATCCGCGTTACACGATGGGAAGACTGGCCTGGGAGCTAAGGCGTCGCGTCGGAGGGCGGACGGCGCGGTTTTCCATTGTGCGCAAATCCGATGATTCGACCCCTTGTGATCGCGGCGTTCTTGATTCCAGGGGACGGATGGCCGAGGGCCGCGTGTTCCTCAATGACCCTGAGAGTGCCACGGGCTTTCTCGCCGTCCTTGAAGTGGCGCGTTAACCTTCTTTTACTCGCCAATCAGGCTGTCAAAGGTGTCTTCGAGAATCTTTTCGCGCTCCGTCGCGGGGGCGGGAGCGGGGGCGGGGGCGGGGGCGGGGGCGGGGGCGGGGGCGGGCGTCGTTGAGGCGGGGCTCCCGGGAACGGGATTGAGCTGAATCTGCCCCGACCGGAGCTTCAGCTGAGAGGCTTCCTTCTCAAACTGGGGATTGAGATCGTCTTCGGGTTCGTTGTTTCTGCCCTGGAGATTCGCGGTGGCCCAGCAGTAACCATCTTCGACCGGCCCGAAAAACGAGGGCTTGCCGCTGCTGCGCCGATTGAGGAGCGCTTCGGGAAGGCCGACTTTCAAAGTCCCTGAGATGGCACCCTTTGAAGTGACGGCGTAGGTTCCACGGACACGGAAGAAGCCGATCATCTCGCCCTTGAGATCCGTGATTTCGACCCCGAGGGCGGTCTTGCGGTAGTGGCCGCTGAGAGTATCGAACTCAAGGCGAGTGAGGCGCGCCTCCCCGGCATAGGTGGCCAGCTGTTTCAGCGACGAGAGATCACCCAGCACTGCTCCGGCAACCGAGAAGTCACCCTCCGCCTGCAGCGAGCCCGACTCTCCGAGCACGGATCTGAACTCAAGGGTGGCGGTCACCGCTCCGCGGATATGGGAAACCCAGATTTCAGGAACCAGGCCCCTGAGTTCCATCGACTTGAGATCGACGGTGACGGCGGAGAGACCTTCCGCTTCGAGGCCGATTTTTCCATTCATGCGCGCGCTTCCCTTTTGATCGCCGAAGTTCTTGCGATTGAGGCTCATCGCGCGGATCTCCGCCGTCTCGGGACTCATTGCGACATCCCCTTTCTCGATGTCCATTTCGGGCCAGCCGGGAACACGCAACTGACCGCCTCGGACGGAGAGGAGGGCATTGGGGCCGAAATTGCTTGTACTGACAAGCGCGCTGTCCACGAGCAAATGCGGGACGGATTCTTCGAGTTCCGGATCCCAGAGGACGTCGCAGGACGTGATCCGGAACAAGCCCAATTCGATGGCCTGCGGCTTCGGGCTCAGGCCGAGACCGGCCAGGAGCAA
>JAHEDC010000099.1 GCA_024641425.1 Verrucomicrobiales bacterium
CATCGACGCCTCCGCCGCCTTCGGCTGCCCGAACGTCATCACCTTCTCCGGCTTCCGGCGCGAACTCACCGACGAGGACGCGCTCCAGAACATGATCGAAGGCCTCAAGAAAATCGTCCCCTACGCCGAGGAGAAGAAAGTCACCCTCGCCCTCGAGATGCTCAATTCCCGCGTCGACGAAAACATGAAGGGCCACCCCGACTATTGGTGCGACTCGATCGAGCACGCCGTCGATGTCTGCAAGGCCATCGGCTCCGAGCGCATGAAGATCCTCTTCGACATCTACCACGTCCAGATCATGCAGGGCGACGTCATCACCCGCATCAAGCAGTATCACGAATACATCGCCCACTACCACACCGCCGGAAATCCCGGCCGCGCCGAACTCGATGACAGCCAGGAGATCCACTACCCCGGCATCATGAAGGCCATCCTCGAAACCGGCTACACCGGTTTCGTCGGCCAGGAATTCATCCCGACGCGCGACAAGCTCCAGTCGCTCAGCGAGGGCGTGCGGGTCTGTGACGTGTGAGGCCTCCGGGAAAGCAACGTCATACGAACGGATTCACCGCCCGCACCCTGCCGTAAACCTGGCCGTTGTTCAGGTCTTCCGTCAGGAGTTCGCTCGCACCGCTTGCCTGAGCCGCCGCGAGGATCATGGCATCCCAAGGCGACACTTGCCAACGCTCCTGAAGCGCGAGTCCAAGCTGAAAAAGGGCCAGCGTGTTGTCGATCACGGGCCAACGCGAAAAATCACCGACAACGGCGACCGCGTCCACTTTCGATCCTCCTCGGCGGGTGAAATTGACGTGAAATTCCTGGAGCACTTGTACGCTGATGGCGCTTCGTCCGGGTTGGAGCCATGCCTCTTCGATCAGAGATCGCGCGATCTCGCGCTTGCGACCAGCATCGAGATCGTAAGCATAAAGCAGGACATTCGTGTCGAGGAAGCGCTCAACGGGCATGGGCTTCCTCCCGCGTCAGTGCCTGACCGCCTAGATGAAAGCCCCGATGCAACCGCGCGAGTGCGTCCGCAGGCGGTTCCGGCGTTGCCTCCTCGCGAAGCACCGTTTCCAGGCCCTCGATAACGAGATTTTTGATGGTTGTCCGCCGCTTCGCCGCCGCGATCTTTGTTCGTTCCAGTATCTCATCGGGAAGGTCAATGGTTGTCTTCATATGGCCATAAATACAGGAATATTGCCAAATGTCAACGTTCATCATGAGACGGAGCCCCCCCTACATCCCCCGCGAAACGGGGAGGAATTTCAGGACCGCCGAGCTCTGCTTTGCCTTCGAGCCGAAGCGTAATTCCGGACGGGGACGTCACGCCCTCATCCCCACCGCGTCCCGATGCGCGGAGCCAGGTCGTGCCGGGTCAGCAAGGCGTGTTCGCGGTGGAGGAGGAGGGCGCGGCGACCGGGGGGCGTGTCGAAATAATGGAGGTCGTGGGAGCCGACGTGGCGGCGCCAGAGGCGGGAGAAGGCTTTCGCAAGTTCGGCGCGGGCTCCGAGGAGGGCGGGGACGCCGTAGATGTCCGTCTTGGTGACGATGAAATAGCGGGGCCGGGCAACGAAGGGATCGAAGAGTTCGAGCATCGAGCGGGAGAAGACGGTCTGTTCGCGGGCGGGCCGTGCGGCGAGACCGGCGTGGCATTTCCCGCCCTCGAAGCGGCAGACGAGGGCGTCGAGCGGGCACTCGGGCGCGAGGTGGTCGGCGTTCCGCAGCGATTCGAAGACGACGCGGGCGATGTTCTCCATCCGGTTGCCCACGAGCCAGCGGTAGAATGGCCCCAGCAAGCGGCTTTCGCGGAAGCGCGCGGAGAAACGCGATTCCATCTTCCGCGAGACGACGGCCAGTTCGCGCACGGCGCGCACCCGGCGCTTCGTTTTCCCCATAACGGCGAGCGGCCAATGCCGCCGCATCGTCTCGCGGTCGGTCGCCCGCGCGAACATCGCGGCATTGCGCGCGGGCACCTCGGCCTCGCGCGGCGCGTCCGCCAGACCCAGCCGCGCCAGGCCGACCTCGATCACGGGGGGCTCGTCGCCCCGTGGGGAATCGAGGCCGGCGAAGGCCTCGAAGCGGCGGCGCAGTTTGCCGAAGTCGCTGGCCGGACCGTCGCGGTCGTGGTCGCTGATGGTCGCGAGGTGCCAGATGTTGGCGGTTTTGTCAGGATCGTCGCGCAGGGCGCGGATGGCACGGCCGCGCATCTGGTTCGACAGGACGTAGGAACCGATGGTACTGGCGATGACGAGGGTATTGACGGCCGGCGCGTCCCAGCCCTCGCCAAGCAGGGCAGCGGTGCCGAAGAGGGCGTTCACGCCTCCGTCTTCGAAGAGGCGCGTCATCACGCCGACGGCGGCGTGGCGGTCGGCGTCGCCGAAGGTGAGGCGAAGGAAACCGGGGTCGTGATCGAAGGGCAAGAAGGAAAGGCGGTCGCCGACCACGCCGGCATCGGCGCAGCCCGCGAGGAAGGCCGCGCGACAGTCGGCGGGAATCGCCATCAGGGTGCCGGTGAGGATAGCGGGCCGGACATGGGGAAGGCGCAGACGGCGCACGGATTCGAAGGCGGGCACGACGCCGAGGCGGACGAAGGGGTTCTCTGCCGCCGGGCCGAGGCCGGAAGGAAAATCGCGCGCGCGGATGTGATCGCAAAGGACAACCGCCCGCAGGCGGTCGCGGAGTGTGGCCGATTCGTGAGCGAGGATATCGCTGATGGCATCCAGCTTCCGCACACTGCGGGCGAGGGCTTTCTCCCTTTCCTCCGACGGCTCGAAAAGAACGCGCTTTTTGTGGATCACGCCCATTTCATGAAGCCTCTGCCTCCACAGTTCCAGTTCGGGGTTTCCCGACTCCGACTCGCCGGGGCCGAAGTAGAGTCCCGAGAGCAGTTCGGCAAACCAACGGAGATCGAAGGCGGGCAACGCGACCTCGTCGAGCTCGAGCGCGCTCCATAGGGCGGGCGGAATCCTCCCAAGGACTTCGGAGAAGTAGAGCGCGGCGGCGATATAGAACTCAAGGGAATCAACGAGTGCCGGTTCATCGACCTCGGAGAAAACAGCCAAGCCATAGAGCGTGGCCGCCAATTTCGCGTCGAGGCGGAAATCGCGGAAGAGCCGTTCCATGCGGAACCGGTGCTCCGCCAAGGCGGCGGATTCCTCAGGCAGCGGCATCGAGAGATGCACGAGATCCTGGTGCGCGCAGAGACTGCCGGCGGCGACCAGTTCGGGCGCGGTGACTTCAGCATCGACTTCGCCGCAGAAAGTCGCGTAGTGGTTCCATTCCGACTGCGGCACGTCAAACGGCGGGGTAGCGGTAAGGGCGATAACGATTGGCGAATCGAGTCGCCTTTTCAGATCGCGCAGGCATTTCCACCAGTAGGCGCGCAGGTGATGCGCCTCATCGGCGACCAATGCGGAGACCCCGCTTGCCTTCAAGGCGCCGACAAGTTTCGCCTGCTCTTCTCGCTTGTAGAAGACCGAGAGACCCTGGTAGGTGGAGAAGGTGAACCAGGCAGGAGCGCCCGGATCGCGGGAGATCCAATCAGGGTCCGGAGCCTCGGACGGGAAGTCGGTAAAATCGCGGCGCAACCGTTCGATCCATTGCTCGCGGACAACAATCGTGGGCGCGAAGATGATCGCCGGTTTCCTGAGCAAGCGCAGCGCCTCCAGCCCCAGCACCGTCTTCCCCGAGCCCGGCGCCGCGACGATGTGGAAATGCCCGTCGCCGACATGGGCCTCGAAGTCCCGCAGGATTTCCTCCTGATACGGCCGCCACGGGTGACGGAATCCAACCGGCGGCGCGGTCATTGGGAAGGCACTTGGCGGCATCCTTGCTTGTAGCGTGAAATCATGGGAATTCCATGCTCGCATTTTTGTTAATACATGTTAAATAATTTCCCCAATGGATTGCGAAGTCTCTGAAATCGTCGACCGGCTCCTCGACTCCTACAAGGAAGTCGGTGGAATCAACAACATCGACTGCTCGAACCTCCCTTCGAAGCAGGCGATCGGTCTGGCGTGCGAGGAATTGCTCCAGCTTCTCTTTCCCGGCTTCCTCGACGAAGGCGCGGTCGCCTCCACGGAGATTGCGCTCAAGACGACCTCGCGGGTCGCGCACGTGATCACGCGGCTGAAGATCGAGGTCGCACGGAGCTTGCGCTTCAAGGCGAAGAACGGCGGCGACCAGAGCGAGGCGGCGCGGGCGATGGTCTGCGCCTTCCTGCGGCAGCTCCCGGAAGTGCGGCGGCTCTTGCGCACCGATGTCGAGGCCGCCTACGAGGGCGATCCGGCGGCGCAGACTTTCGAGGAAATCATCCTCGCCTATCCCTGCCTCGAAGCGATCGCCATCCAGAGGGTCGCGCACGTGCTCTATAATGACGGGCTGCCGCTCATCCCGCGCATGATGACCGAATGGGCGCACGGGAAGACCGGTATCGACATCCACCCCGGCGCACGCATCGGCTCGCATTTCTTCATCGACCACGGCACCGGCGTCGTCATCGGCGAGACCTGTGTCATCGGCTCGCGGGTGAAGCTCTATCATGGCGTGACCCTCGGCGCGCGCAGCTTCCCGAAGGACAATGAAGGCAAGATCGTGAAGGGCATCAAACGACACCCGAACGTGGAGGACAACGTGACGATCTATCCGAATGCCACCATCCTTGGCGGCGAGACGACCATTGGCGCGCGTAGTACGATTGGGGCCAGCGCCTTCCTCATGAAAAGCGTGCCCCCCGATACCCTCGTGGCGCTCGAGGAAGTCGAGCACAAGGTGCGCAGCAAGACGAACCACCAGCCATCGACAAACGACAAGACGGGCGCTTGACACCTACGCGCATCCGACTTCCCTTCACAGCCCCGACCCTCCCACCCGAGACTATGCCGGAATTCAGACAGCTATCCTTCGAACTCCCCGACTTCTTCATCAAATCCCCTCCTCCCTCCGCCCGGCGCGGCTTCGAGCTTTCGCCCGGAGTGCGCGACAAGGTCGCACTCTCCCCCGTTCCCGATACCGAACCGCTCGGGGGTGGAAAAAGTCTCGACAGTGCGCTGACCCTTGAATGCCGAATCTGGCTCAAAGAGATCGGCGACCTCATGGGATTGATCGAGAAAGTCAAGGTCTGCTGGAACACGCGTCTCACCACCACCGCCGGCCTTGCCTATCACCGCGACTCCCGCATCGAGCTGAACCCACGCCTCCGTGATTTTCCACCGGACGAGCCACAACGCACGCTCAAGCATGAACTGGCGCATCTCGTCGCCCACCATCGGGCCGGACGGCGCCGCATCCGGGCGCACGGCCCCGAGTGGGAATTGGCCTGCTCGGATCTGGGCATCGAGGGCGAGGATCGCTGCCACACCCTGCCCTTCCAACGTCGCCAACTCCGCAGGAAATTCGCCTATCGGTGCCGGCACTGTCGTACCGTCGTGCCGCGTGTGCGTCCGCTTGCCCGGGACTCGGCCTGCTTTCCCTGCTGCCGGGACCTCAACGGCGGACACTTCCACCAGGATTATCTCCTCGTGCGCATCCCCCTCGACGAGGCTCGCCATCTCAATCCCACGGTCACGTGGGCCTGATGAAGTAAGACGTTAGAAATGCGAAGTAAGAAGTGGATTCCAAGCTTCGCATTTCAAAACTTACTTCATCATTCTAACTTCATACTTCTCACTTCCCTTCATGCCTGACTCCGAAACCTACGCCCTCATTCTCGCCGGAGGCAGCGGCGAGCGTTTCTGGCCGGTAAGCCGGAACACGCATCCGAAGCAGTTGCTGAAGCTGCTTGACGACACCTCGCTGCTGGAGCAGACCCTCGCCCGCATCACGGGCATCGTCCCGCCGGAGAATATCCTCATCCTGACGAACGCGGTGCAGGAGGAAGGGGTGCGGAAAGCGGTTTCCGGAATCCCCGACGAGAACATTATCGCCGAGCCCGAGAAGCGCGACACCGCCCCCGCCATCGCCCTCGCCGTTGGCTGGGTCGCGGCCCGGAATCCTTCGGCCACAATGGTCGTTCTTCCCGCCGACCAGCTCATTCGCGACGAGGTCGCGTTCCAGCACGACATCCGCGCCTCGATCAAGGCGGCCCGGCTTACGGGCGCCCTGGTCACCATCGGCATCAAGCCGACCTGGGCCTGCCCGAGCTATGGCTACGTCGAGCGCGGGCGCCGCGCGACCATCGAGGGCTTCGACGACGAGGCGACCGTCTTCGAGGTCGCGCGCTTCCGCGAGAAGCCGAATGCCGAACTGGCCGAGACCTTTTTCAGTTCCGGTCGCTTCACCTGGAATGCCGGCATTTTCATCTGGGCCCTCCCGACCGTCGTCAAGGAACTGACCCATCACGCGCCCGAGCTGGCCGACTTCATTTCCGAACTCCGCCGGTCGACGGATTTTTCCGCGACCATCACCCACCAGTTTCCGAAACTGCCGAAAATCTCCATCGACTACGCCCTCATGGAAAAGGCATCACGCGTCTTGAACGTCGAGGCGACCTTCGACTGGGATGATGTCGGAAGCTGGATCTCGATCTCGAAGTATCTCGCTACCGACGAAGGGAACAATGGCACGAATGTCCCGGTAAGTCAGATCGACGCCACGGGAAACATCGTCTTCTCCAAGAATCCGAACTGCCACATCGCCCTCCTCGGCGTGGCGAACCTGATCATCGTCCAGACGCCCGATGCCCTCCTCATCGCGGACAAGGACCAGGCCGACCGGATCAAGCATCTTATCCCGAAGGTGCCGAAGGAGTTACTCTAACACGCACCTATGAGCACCGCGCGCGTCCTCGGGATCGATCACGGCGAGGCCCGTATCGGGCTCGCCCTCAGCGATGATCTCGGCATGCTCGCGCATCCGCTGGAGACGATCCACGTCCGGCAGGTCGCTGATCCTCTCGGGCGCATCGCCGAGATCGTGAAGGCGCGCGCGATTCGGGACATCGTTGTCGGCCTCCCTTTCCGCATCGACGGCAGCGCGGGCACGGCGGCGGAAAAAGTTCGCGCCTTCATCGTGGAACTGCGGAAGCGCCTTCCGGATTGTTCCTTCATTGAAATGGATGAACGGCTCAGCACGGTGGACGCGCAAGCCAAGCTGCACGCGGCCGGTCGCACGGTGAAGAACAGTCGCTCGATCATCGATCAGGCTGCGGCCGTCACGATTCTCCAGGATTATCTCAACAGCGTGACCGGCCCCGACGCGTTGCTCGAACCGAACCCTTGGGAAGACGAGGATCATGCCCCGCATTAGGATCACCGTAACCTATGATGGACGCCCGTTCTCCGGATGGCAGAGCCAACCGTCGGGCAACACCGTCCAGGACGTGCTCGAAGCCGCGCTCGCCCGCATCTGCAAGGTGGCCCGCGTGCCGGCGCAAGGATCCGGTCGCACCGACACCGGCGTCCACGCCCTCGGACAGGTCGCCCATTTCGACGCGCCGCCCACCTATCGCATGGACGCCGCCGCCTGGGTGCGGGCGCTGAATATCCATCTCCCGCCCACCGTGCGCGTCGTCGAGGCCACCGTCTTGCCGGAGGACACCGACTTCCACGCCCGCTTCAGCGCCGGCGGGAAAACCTACCGTTACGAAATCGACCGCGGACCGGTGCTCTCGCCCTTCCGCGCCGGTCTCGCCTGGCATCATCCCCACGGGATCGATGGAGACACCTTCCGCGCCGCCGCCGCCCTTTTCGCGGGCGAACACGATTTCGCCGCCTTCGCCGCCAACCGTCACGACGGAAAAACGCTCGCCACCACCGTGCGCACGATCTCGGCGATCACCGTCAACGAAAACGGCGAAACCCTCGGCCTCACCGTCTCCGGAAACGGCTTCCTCTACAAGATGGTGCGCCTTCTCGTCGGAAGTATCACCCGCTGCGCCGAGGGCCGCGAATCCCTCGGTTGGCTCCGCGATCTCCTCGACGCTCCCGCCGGACGCACCTCGCAATTCTGCGCCCCCGCCGACGGCCTGTATCTCGTTTCCGTCGATTACCCTCCATGAAACGCGCCCCCCTCATCGGAGTCCCCGCCTATGTCCTTCCCGGAAAAAGCGGTCGCAACACCCACGCCGGCGCGCCCTCCGCCTATCTTGATGCCGTCATTGCCGACGGCGGCATTCCGGTGCTTCTCCCCGTGACGCTGGAGCTTCGGAAAATCGATGCCGCCATGGCCGGACTCGACGGTTTCCTCCTCACCGGAGGTTCGGACGTCGATCCCGCGCATTACAAGGAAAAGGCGAACGGCACCCATGTCGCGAGCATCCTGCCCCGGCGCGATACGGTCGATCTCCACCTCGCCCGCCGCGCCGCCGCCCGCGACCTTCCCCTGCTCGCGATCTGCCGCGGGCACCAGATTCTCAACGTCGCGCTCGGTGGCGCCCTCTGGCAGGATATCCGTTCGCAGGTGCCGGAGGCCATCCGGCACGACTATCCTTATCGCAATCCGAATCTTCGCGACCCGCTCCGGCATATCGTCAGGATCGAAGCCGGCTCCAAGCTCGCGACCTTGTTGGGAACGACCCGCCTCCGTGTAAATAGCGTGCATCACCAGACCGTGAAGAAGACCGGGCGCGGACTCATTGTGACCGCCCGTTCATTGGACGGCCTCATCGAGGCCACGGAAATGCCACGCCGCCGATTCATCGTCAGCGTGCAATGGCATCCCGAGCGCCTCCTCGAATCCGTTCCGGCAATGCGCGGACTTTTCGCGGGACTCGTCGCTGCCGCGGGGTCATCGTCTACACTGTCGACTCCACCTCCACCCTCGGATGCGACGCGGGTCGCGCCGCCGCCTGGGCTTCCATGAAGATGACCCGGTTCACGGCGTTCAGGTAAGCGCGGGCGCTGGCCTCGATGACATCGGTGCTCGCGCCGCGACCCGTGATAACTTCCCCGATTCCGAAGTCGACCTTGATCGTAACCTCGCCGAGGGCGTCCTTTCCGCCCGTGGCGGCCATGACCTGGTATTCGGCGAGATGCCCGCGCTTGTCGAGCAGGCGGTCGATACACTTCATCGCGGCATCGACGGCCCCGTTGCCGGGACTGGAATCCTCGAACGTTTCCTCACCGCGCTTCAGGCGTACGGTCGCGGTCGGGATCATGCTCGTGCCCGTCGTGACGTGCATGTAGTCGAGCGCGTAGACCTCGTGATCGCGATCCATCGCATCATCCACGAGGGCGGCCAAGTCATCGTCGTAAACGAATTTCTTCCGGTCGCCGATGTCCTTGAAGCGTTTGAAAATGCTATCGATTTCCGCGTCCGACAGGTGATAGCCGAGATGTTTCAGGCGAATGACGACGGCGTGGCGACCGGAGTGCTTGGTCAGCGGCAATTCGGTCTCACCCCAGCCGATCAACTTCGGGTCCATGATCTCGTAGGTCTCGCGTTTCTTCAGGATCCCGTCCTGGTGGATGCCCGCACTGTGGGCGAAGGCGTTCTCTCCGACGATCGCCTTGTTCCGCTGGATGAGGAAACTGCTCATCCGGCTGACCAGACGCGAGGTCTTCACAATCTCCGCATGCCGGATGTTGCTCGCGAGTTCGGGATAAATGTCAGGACGCGTCTGGAGCGCCATGATGACTTCCTCCAGCGCCGCGTTCCCCGCGCGCTCGCCGATGCCGTTGATCGTGCCTTCGACCTGGCGCGCGCCGGCTTGGATCGCGGCCAGGGAGTTCGCGACGGCCAGCCCCAGGTCATTGTGGCAATGCACGCTGATAATGGCGTCATCGATGTTCTTCACATTGTCGAAGAGATAGCGGATCAAGGACCCGAACTGGTCAGGCGTGGCATAGCCGACGGTGTCGGGAATGTTCACCGTCTTCGCCCCGGCGGCGATGACCGCCTGGGTGATCTGGGCGAGGAATTCCGGCTCCGTCCGGCTCGCGTCCTCGGGCGAGAATTCGACATCCTTCACCAGGCCGCGCGCGCGGGTCACGCCCTCCACGGCCATGCGCAGGATTTCCTCGTTCGCCTTCTTCAACTTGAAGTCGCGGTGGATCTTCGAAGTTGCCAGAAAGACGTGGATGCGCCCCCTGTCGCCCGCCGCTTTCACGGCCGCGCCGGCCGCATCGATGTCGCCGGGCACACAGCGGGCCAGTCCGCAGATCGCCGGCCCCTTCACCTCGGTCGCGATGCGCGTCACCGCGTCGAAGTCCCCGTCGCTGATGACCGGAAAGCCGGCCTCGATAACATCGACCCCGAGTTCCGCGAGTTGGTGGGCGACCTCCATCTTTTCGCGGATGTTCATGGACGCGCCGGGGCATTGTTCGCCGTCGCGCAGGGTGGTATCGAAGATAACGATTCGGTTGGACATGGTTTTGGACTGGTTTGGAAAATGGAATAGTGGAGAACGAATAAGAAAAAGGAAAACCCGAAAAAGGAAAAATCGGGGCGCGCGGAAGCCGCCACGGAATACGGGCGGGCGCGAAAAAACGGGAAGCTGGGTGGGAAAGGGTACTAGCGGGCGGCCAACCCTAGGAGGAGTCCGAGGGTCGTCGCGAGGATCAGGGTGCTAGTGGAAATGCTTCGCATTGCGCAAGGGTTTTATGGTAAGGGGAAACGTTCGCTTGTCGAGCGCGATTTTTTCCCACCAGCCATGCACGAGCTCATCCTGAACCAGGAGATCTACGAGAAGGTCATCCGCGAGGCCATTCCGGCCGCGCGGCGCTTCGTCTGGATTGCCACCGCCGACCTCAAGGACCTCCACGTCCACGGGCCCGGCAAGTCCTTCATTCCTTTCACCGCCGTCCTCGCCGAACTCGTCCGGCGCGGCGTGGAGGTGCGGATCATTCACGCGAAGGAACCCGGCCCGCGTTTCCGCCGGGACTTCGACAAGTATCCCGAACTATTCGAGAGCGAGCGTTTCGAGCAGATCCTCTGCCCGCGCATGCACATGAAATGCGTGATCGTCGACGGGAAAACCGCCTACCTCGGCTCGGCGAACCTCACCGGCGCCGGGATGGGAGCCAAGGGAAAAAACCGCCGGAATTTCGAACTCGGCGTCTTCACCGACGACAAGGACTTCGTTGAGCAGCTCATGGCCTTCTATGACGCGATGTGGCTCGGCGAGAATTGCCCCGCCTGCCAGCGCCGCGACGTCTGCCCCGCGCCCATCGCGTGACCATGACCTACCCCGAATCGACGACCTGGCTCTACGGCCTGCAGACCTTCGGGATCAAACTCGGCCTTGAGAACATCCGGCGTCTCCTCGCGGCCCTTGACCTCGAACATCCCGAAGCGTTCGTCGTCCACCTCGCGGGCACGAACGGCAAGGGCTCGGTCTGCGCCATGCTCGACGCCATCTACCGCGCCGCCGGTCACCGCTGCGGGCTTTTCACCTCGCCGCACCTCGTCTCCTACCGCGAACGGATCCGGGTCAACGGCGCGATGATTCCGGAGGATACCGTCGCCGCGCTCGCAACCCGCATCCGGGAGAAAGCCATCGGCTGGGACCCGCATCCCACCTTCTTCGAGGTCACCCTTGCCCTCGCGCTGGCCCATTTCCGGGCCGAAGGCGTGGGTGTCATCATTCTCGAAACCGGCATGGGCGGCCGCCTCGACGCCACCAACGCCGTGCCTTCGCACGCTTCCGGCATTACGCCGATTTCCTTCGATCACCAGCAATGGCTCGGCGACAACCTGGCCGCGATCGCCGCCGAAAAGGCCGGTATCCTGAAAGCCGGCGCGCCCGCCTGGAGCGCCCCGCAGCCGGGGGAAGCGGCGCGGGTTCTCGCGGAAACCGCTGCCCGGGTCGGTACCTCACTCGCCTTCGTCGAGCAACCTTACCAGGCCGGCCCCATCGGGCTCGTCGGCACGCACCAGCGGTACAATGCCGCCCTCGCGACCGCGATCGCGAGAGGAGCGGGCATCCCCGTCACCAAGCACGCGCTTCGAAAAGGCATCGCGAATGTACGCTGGCGAGCGCGTTTCGAGCGCCTGACCGATCCCGCCACCGGCCGCGAATGGGTCATCGACGGCGGCCACAACGAAGCCGGTGCGGAAGTCCTCGCCGCAACGTGGCGGGAGGTCTACGGCGACGGCGACAAGCCCTGCGTCATTTTCGCGGCGGTCGAGAAAAAGGACGTGCACGGGATGCTCGCCCGCCTCGGCGGAATCGCCAGCCGCTTCCTCCTTACCTCCGTGCATTCCCCCCGTGCCGTTTCCGCCTCGTCCCTCGCCGGGGCCGTCCCCCCGGGCATTCCCTTCGAAATCACGTCCGACGCCCCCACCGCCCTCAGCCGGGCCCGAGACGTGCCGGAGTCCCGTTGCCTCGTCGCGGGCTCGCTTTATCTCGCCGGAGAGTTTTTGACACTGCTCGAACCCTCGACGAACCCTTTCGAGCCCAGCGCCCAGTAGTGGGGGCATCCTGCCCCCACGGTCGCACTTTGGGGGCAGGATGCCCCCGCTACCTCAGATTCAACCATCATGGACGAAGGCTTTCTCCGCCCCTATCTCGAAAAACTCGCCGCCTGGCTCTACGTCGAGTCGTCGGTCTGGACCGTCGTCGGCTTCGCCGGCGCCATCGTGTTCGGTTCCCGCTTCCTCCTCCAGTGGCTCCAGTCGGAAAAGGAAAAGCGCCTCGTCGTCCCGTGGTATTTCTGGCACCTCAGTTTCTGGGGAAGCTGCCTGAATTTCCTCTACTTCCTCCACCTCGACAAGGCCCCGCTCATCCTCGGCAACTGCTTCCTCCCCGTCCTCTACGGCCGCAACCTCGTCCTGCTCTACCGCAGCACGAGCCGGACCCTGCGGAGCTGAGGCCCTCCTCTGCCCCCCTGCGAAAACCACTTTGCCGGAGGCCGCTCCTGTGCTAGTTGCTTAGCTTTCCTTAAGTAAATCGCGCCCATGGCCAAGAAGAAATCCACCCGCAAAACGCAGAACTCCTCGTCCTCCGGCGAGGTGCAGGGTGAATTCAACATCGACGGCCCCGCACCGGAGACAGATCTGTCCGATCCGGCTGATCCGACCGATCTGCCCGACCCGTCCGACGCCGCCGAGGAAGACGCCCCCTCCTCCCGCCGCGAGGACGGCGTGACCCATGTCAACGACATGTACGAGGACTGGTTCATCGACTACGCCAGCTACGTCATCCTCGAGCGCGCCGTTCCGCACATCGACGACGGCCTGAAGCCGGTGCAGCGCCGCATCCTCCACTCGCTCAAGGAAAAGGACGACGGCCGCTTCAACAAGGTCGCCAACATCGTCGGCCACACGATGCAGTATCACCCGCACGGCGACGCCTCGATCGGCGATGCCCTCGTGCAGCTCGGGCAGAAGAACCTCCTCGTCGAGACCCAGGGGAACTGGGGAAACATCCTCACCGGCGACAGCGCGGCCGCGCCCCGTTACATCGAGGCCCGGCTCTCGAAATTCGCGCTCGACGTCGCCTTCAACGCGAAGACGACGCATTGGGCGAAATCCTACGACGGCCGAAACGAGGAACCGGTGACGCTCCCGATGAAGTTCCCGCTCCTCCTCGCGCAGGGCGCGGAAGGCATCGCGGTCGGTCTCGCCTGCAAGATCCTCCCCCACAATTTCCTCGAACTGATCGACGCCTGCATCGCCGCGCTTCGCAACCAGCCCTTCGAGATTTTCCCCGACTTCTCGACCGGCGGCATCATGGACGCCTCGGACTACCAGGCCGGCCTGCGCGGGGGGAAAATCCGCGTCCGCGCCCGCATCGAGACGACCTCGACCAAGCGCACGATCAAGATCACCGAGATCCCGTTCGGCACGACCACGGGCGGCCTGATGGACAACATCGTGGCCGCGAACGAGAAGGGGAAGATCAAGATCGCCAAAATCGAGGACAACACCGCCGAAAACGTCGAGATCCTCGTCCACCTCCCGCATGGCATCGAGCCCGAGACCGCCATCGAGGGTCTTTACGCCTTCACCGACTGCGAGGTCTCGATCTCTCCGAATTCCTGCGTCATCGAGGACAACAAGCCGAAGTTCCTTCCCGTCGACGAACTCCTCAAGCGCGCCGCCTTCCACACCCGCGACCTCCTCAAGTGGGAGCTGGAGATCAAGCTCCGCGAACTCGAGGACAAATGGCACTTCTCCTCGCTGGAGAAGATCTTCATCGAGAACCGGATCTACCGCCGGATCGAGGAATCGACGACCTGGGAATCGGTCATGGAGGAAATCTGGACTGGCTTGAAGCCCTTCCTCAAGCTCCTCCGCCGCGAGGTCACCGACGAGGATGTCGTGCGCCTGACCGAGATCAAGATCAAGCGGATCTCGAAGTACGATTCCTTCAAGGCCGACGAATATCTCAAGGGCATCGAGGAACAGATCGAGGAAACAAACCGCAACCTCGCCAGCCTCACGAAGTACTCGATCCGTTACTTCAAGGAAATCCGCGACAAGCACGGCAAGGGGCGCGAGCGCAAGACCGAGATCTCCAGCTTCGAGAAAGTCGTCGCCCGCCAGGTCGCGGTCGCGAACGAGACGCTCTACCTCAATGCCAAGGACGGTTTCGCGGGCTGGGGCCTCAAGCGCGGGGACGGCGTCGCCGTCGACAAATGCTCGCGCATCGACGACCTCATCGTCTTCGGGAACGACGGGACGATGCAGGTCATGAAGGTCAGCGACAAGGCCTTCGTCGGCAAGAACCCCGTCCATCTCGCCCTCTTCGACAAGGACACGCCGCTCTACTACAGCATGATCTACCGCGACGGCCGCAGCGGCGCCGCGATGGCGAAACGCTTCGAGGTCAAAGGCGTGACCCGCGAGAAAGTCTACGACCTCACCAAAGGCACCGCCGGCTCCCGCGTCCTCTTCTTCTCCATCCACAAGTCGCCCGAGCACACGCTCAAGGTGAAGCTCCACCTCAAGCCCGCCCCGCGCCTCCGCGCGACCGAGCTCGACTTCGACTTCGCCGACATCGCGATCAAGGGCCGCGGCTCGGTCGGCAACATTGTTACCAAACACGGCGTCGCCCGCATCGCGCGCGCCTGATTCCCATGGCCGGCGAAACAAAGCCAGGCGAGAAATCCGGACGCTTCACCCACGCGGAAAAACTCGCCCTCATGACCCGGCTCGAGGCCGGCGAGACCCAGGACGTCCTCGCCGGCGAGACCGGC
>JAHEDC010000100.1 GCA_024641425.1 Verrucomicrobiales bacterium
TAAGAAAAGGGCGAAGCCTACCCTATGGACGCAGAATCGCTCGGTCAACTCCTCCTCACCGGACTCCCCGGTCCTGAACTCGATCCCGAAACCGCGCGCCGCCTCCGGAAACTCCAGCCCGGCGGCTACATTCTCTTCGGACGGAACATCGAGTCTCCCGAGCAGGTGCGGAAGCTGATCGACGACGTGCGCGACCTGAGCACGGTCGAGCCCATCGTCACGATCGACCAGGAGGGCGGGCGCGTTTCCCGCCTCCGTCTCATCGGCAGCGAGCCGCCCAACGCCGTCGCCCTGCGCGACAAGGGCGACCGCGATTTGATCAAGACGCACGGGCGGCTCACGGGACAGCTTCTCCGCCTCTTTGGCTTCAACCTCGACCTCTGCCCGGTGCTCGACTACGCCGAGGACGACGAGGCCGACAACTCGCTCAAGGGCCGCTGCTGGGGCAAAACGCCCGCGCAGGTCGTCGAATACGCCGGGGTCTTCAACCGCTCGATGCGGGACCAGGGCATCCTCAGTTGCGGGAAGCATTTCCCCGGTTACTCGAACGCGGCCGTGGATGCCCACGAGGAACTCCCCGTCATCGATCGCTCCCGCGACGAACTCGAGCGCGACGAGATCCTCCCCTTCCGCGCCCTCCTGCCCGAGATCGACAGCATCATGACCTGCCACTCGCACTACCCGTGCTTCGACGCGGATCGCCCGCGCTGGCCCGCCTCGCTGTCGCACAACATCATCACGAAATTCCTCCGCGACCAGCTCGGCTACGAGGACGGCCTCGTCATGACCGACGACCTCGACATGGGCGCGATCCTCAACGAGGTCACCTTCGAGCAGGCCATCGTGGAGGCCGTGAAGGCCGGCAACGACCTCGTCATGATCTGCCACCGGCTCGAAATGGTCGAGAAGGCGCACCAGCACCTCCAGTCCGCGCCCGCCCCCGCGCTCCACGACGCCTTGCGCCGCATCGACCTCGCGAAAAAACGCCTCGCCCCGCCCGTCCGCACCTTCACCCGCGAGGCCTTCGAGGACATCGACGCGCGGATCTGGCAGCTCCGCGTCGATACCCTCGGCGAGGAAGCCGCGAGCGTCCTCAGCGTCGAGAACGGCAAGCGCAGCCCCGTCGAACTCTACTAACTTTCCCCCGTTCCTACCTTCGCCCTTTTCCTCCCCATGCTCCCCGAAATCCAGAAACTCCTCGTCATTCAGGATCGCGACAAACGCATCCTCGCCCTCCACAACGACCTCAAGCGCATTCCGATGGAGGAAACGATGGCCCGCCAGAAACTCGACGGCGACAAGGCCGCGCTCGCCGCCGCCACCGCCGACCTTCAGACCACCGAGGTCGCGATCAAGAACCTCGAGCTCGACATCCAGACCCGGCAGGACTCCATCGCGAAGCTCAAGGTGCAGCAATACCAGACGAAGAAGAACGCCGAATTCCAGGCCATGACGCACGAGATCGAGCGTTATGGAAAGGAAGTCACCGGGTTGGAGGATCGCGAGCTTGAACTTATGGAAAAGGCCGAGGCCCAGCGAGCCGTCGTCGCCTCCGCGAAACAGGCCCACGC
Organism: Verrucomicrobiales bacterium; assembly: GCA_024641425.1. Taxonomy (GTDB): domain Bacteria; phylum Verrucomicrobiota; class Verrucomicrobiia; order Verrucomicrobiales; family DEV007; genus JAHEDC01. The sequence continues at coordinate 1,572 of JAHEDC010000100.1, forward strand.
CGCCACCAGTGCCATCATCGAGGAGGACCTCGCGAAACTAGTCGAACGAAAGGTCAACTGCGAGGCTGCCATCGCCGAGCAGGAGGCGGAGCGTGCTACCCACACGACCGGCATCGACGAGTTTCTCCTTTCCCAGTACGACCGCATTTTCAAGCACAAGGGCGACTCCGCGGTCGCCCCGCTCACCAATGGAATCTGCGGCGGCTGCCACATGAAGGTCACCGCGAGCACCCTGAACAAGGCGAAGGGCGAGAAGGAAATCGCCCAATGCGAGCAATGCGGGCGCATGCTTTACGTCGCAGGGTAAGCGTGCGCCCCGCTTGAATTGCACCTTCCCGCATTTCCCGGGATGAATCGCCCCTGTCCCGGAATTCGAATTTTGTTCCGTGGGCTTGGATTCCCGTGGACGGAAGCGCCGCATCCTGACATCATGGGAACTGGCATCAGCGGGAGGCCCTCCTCCTCCGGCCCGCCTCAACCGCCACCGAACGGATGCGCCGATGAAAATTCTGATTGTCGAAGATGACCGGGCCACCCGGCTCCGCTTGAAGACCCACGCGACCGCCTGGGGCTACGAGCCGACCGTCGCGGCCAACGGGCGCGAGGCGTGGGAAGTTTTCCAAGCGGAAGCCTTCCCCCTCGTCATCAGCGACTGGATCATGCCCGAAATGGATGGGCTCGAGCTCGTGCGGAGAATCCGGAGGGAAGCCAGCGAGGGTTATGTCTTCGTTATCCTCCTCACCTCCCAGGGGGAGACAAGCAAGCTTGTGGAAGGAATGGAGGCCGGGGCCGACGATTTCGTCGCCAAGCCCTTCGAAACCGACGAGCTCCGGGCCCGCCTGCGGGCCGGACAGCGGATTGTCGAACTCGAGCACCGGCTCGCCACGTCGAATGCCGAGCTCGCCGCGTTCGCTTCGGTAGCCTCCCACGATCTCCGGGAACCCCTCCGCACGATCACCAGCTTTCTCGGACTCCTTGAGCGGGACTACCGGGGAAAGTTGGACGAGCGAGCCGACGAGTTCATCACCTTCATCATGGATGCCGCGAATCGGATGCGGGCGTTGATCAACGATCTGCTCACTTACGCACGACTCGACAAGGGAAAGCCCGAGCTATTCGAAACCTTCGAGACCCAGGTGGTCTTCGAGGACAAACTCTCGCTCCTGCAACTCTCCATCGATGAGTGCGGGGCCCGCATCACGGCAGAGGATCTTCCCATCGTCCACGGCGACCGCAGCCAAATCAGCCAACTGTTGCAGAACCTTCTTAGCAACGGGCTCAAATACCGGAGCGAGGAATCCCCGGTCATCCGGATCACCGCCACCGATTCCGACGATGGACGATTCTGGCATTTCTCCGTCAGGGATAACGGGATCGGAATTCCAGAGAAGCACTTCGCCGACATCTTCCAGCCCTTCCGTCGCCTCCATGGAACAGGCAGCGCTTACGCGGGCTCGGGCGTCGGCCTCGCCATCTGCCATAAAGTCGTCGAGCGCCACGGCGGGCGCATCTGGGTGGAATCGGAAGAAGGGAACGGCTCCACCTTCCACTTCACGCTTCCGAAAGTTCCCCAGGCCGCGATCTCATCGTCGTCGGCCATCGGAGGGGAAACGCCTGGCAGGGATGCCGAGAAGCCGGATTAATTAAGGCATTCGACCTCACCTGACAAAGCGGCGAAGAATCCCCGCATCGCCGAAACGGAAGCTCGTCCGCTGCCGCCACGCCGATGAGGGGGAATCAATCTCAGAGGATGTTCAGGAAGTCGTAGGTGCTTCCACCCGACGCCTGGAGATTCGAAAAGTCAGGTATAACGGTATCAAGCTGGGCGTCGGAGTCTCCAAAATGCCTCTTGAAGATCTCGCCGAAGACGGCACGGAAGTCAGTGCGGCGGGAAAGATACCGGTTGCTGACCGCCGTCATCGCTCCGGGTTCCCAGGTCGTGCTGTCACAATTGTAAACACCGCCCGTCACCCCACCGCCGCAAACGAACATGGCGCTCGCTTCGGCGTGATCGGTGCCGCCGCTTCCGTTCTCGGCGGAGGTGCGTCCGAATTCGGTCATGGTGGCGATGACGACGTCATCCCATTGGCCCTGGAGATCCCGTGACAAAGCCTGAATCCCTCCGGAAAGATCCGCAAAGCGATTGGCCTGGCTGCCCGTTGCGGCACCTTGTCCGGTGTGTGTGTCCCACCCTCCGATATCGACGCCGATGATCCTCACGGGGGTCCGTTTCAGGAGCATGGCGGCTTCGCGCAGCCTGCCGCCGAGGGTTGTGTTCGGGTAGACGGCACCATTCTCCGGAGTGTAGGTTCCCGAGGCTCCCTGCAAGGTAAGCAAGGTAGTGCCCAGCGCTTGCCCCGTAGCATGAGTCACCGGGCCATAAGTCGTGCCGGCCAGGACATTGCCACCATACATTCCGAGAATGCCCGTGCCGTCGCCGGCTCCGGGAGCGCTTTCGGTGCCCCCGAGAAACTTCGCGTTCTGCGCCGTGTTCCCGTTGAACCCGAATTGCGAGGACTGGGTGAAGTTTGGCAACGGGGTATCTCCCTTCAGGCCGATGAAACCCGCGCTGCCGAGGGAGACTCCGGCGAATCCATTTGTCGGGTCTTCCAGATCGAGGCACTCGGCGATCTGACGGTAGAACATTCCGTCCTTCACCGTCGGATCACGCGGCACACCCTTTTCCCAATAGTCCTGGCTGTCGAAGTGCGAGCGCGACTGGCTGGCATAGCCGACACGATGGATCACCGCGAGGTTGCCGAGACCGGCAACCCCGGTGAGCGCGGTACTATTGTAGATCTCCATGAGGGGAGCGAGCGCCGGATGCAACTGGGCAAACCCGTTGCCCAGATCGAGCCCGCTTGCCGGGGGAATAAAGATCGAAGGACGGAGGGCGGTGCTGTAGGCACTATCACCACGGGGGATGACGGTGTTGATGCCATCGTTGCCCCCCCGCTGGAAGATGAAAATCATCTTCTTGTTGTTGTTCGGATCGGCGGCCAGAGCCTGCCGCCCAACCGTGTTGAGGAAACTACCGCCGAAGGCTCCCCAGGCGAGGGTCGATTTGAGAAAGTCGCGTCGTGATTTCATAGGTTCGAGGAAGCGGAAGTTACTTGTCTAATTTTGAAAGCCGACTTGGCGGGGGTGCGACCCAAGCTCAATGTTCAACGTTCGGATAACAGGGTTCAACGGCGGTTACTGGTATTGGAATTCAGGGGCCGAAAGGATCAATCCGATCGTCTGCCGCATGCGGGTGATCTTGTTCGTGGCACTCAGATTCGCATAACTGCTCGAGGAGCCATTGTCATCGGTGTTCGCATAGCCAACAAAGACCGCCTTGCGCTCATTCGTCAGCGTGCCTCCGAATATATAGGTGTTGAGATGATCGACGACCTCCTCCGGGGTGGTCAGTCCGTTGGCGGTCATCCACGCGCCCGCATCCCACGCCCCATAGCTATAGCTTTGGTTCAATCCCAGGCCCTGAGCGAATTTCATCCGCTGGAGCAAGCTCTGGGTGTCCATCCACGCGTTTCCTTCCTCGCTGAACCCGTCGGGTTCGGGGCGGGTGAAAAGGAACATCCCCATACCGGTCGTCCGCACGGGAAGGCTTGCGCTTGCAATATCGGCATCAAGGGCGCGGAAACTGCTGTTCACAAATTCGACCGGGTTCTTCACCTTGCCCCGGTTCGCACCTTCAAGCCAAAAGGCCGAAATCCGTTGCGCGGGATCAAGGATGGATGTCATCACGGTTCCGATATTCCCCTTCGGCGAGGTCGAATTCCAGGCCGCGATCGCCCGATCCACCGCCGTCAGGAGGTAATCCGGCGCACTGCGGTCGTGGTAACTGCCGAGGGTGATCTCGTCGGAAACGAAACGATTGACCAGTTTCAGGCAGATGAACTCGGACGTCGACGGATGCGAAATCATGGCATCGATGACATCAATGGCATCGTCGAGTCCGGTTTCGTTGGGATCGGTGGCCTCCGGAATCTGGATCTGGTAGGGCGTTCCGGCGAAGATGGTCTTGGGCCCGCGGTCGTGCTCGTTGGGATCGAAACGGAAGGCCCAGATTCCCCGAGGATTGGTCACGGCGATACTCTGCGTCGTGAAGGTTTGCGCTCGGAGGCGCGGCAGAATGGAGAAGTCCCCGTTGGTGAGCGAGGCGTTGTGGGCCTGGATGGCAAGGGTGTTGCTGCCCCCCGCGTTCAGAAGCGTCGGGTGCTCGACCATCACCTGGGCAAGATCGATGACCACGGAATTCCCCTGCCCTGCCTCGTGCCCGCCGGACGTGGCGGAGAAGGGCGGAGGCGAACCCTTTCCGTTCATGGTCGAACTTCGGCCAATCTCGGTGCCATTTAGGTAGGCCACGAATCCGTCGTCATAATCGATATCAAGAAAAAGCTTGTCGTAGGCGGAAGGGGCGGGAATAACGATCTCCTTGCGGAGAAAAACGGAGATGTAGCCCGTTTGACCGGTCTTCTGCTGCATGTCGGTGAGCACGGTATTGTCGTCATTATCACTGTATCCGAAACCCGAAGGGCCCGAGAGCCACACGGCTGTATTGGAGTCATCGAAGCCCGGGTGCGCCCAATCCGTGCTGGCCGCTCCCCCGGAGGGCTCCCCCGTTCCCTTGAAGTATTTCCACGTCTCCCCGATGGCCAGTAACTCCGTTTCGCTCCCCACCTCGATGCTGTCGGCAGTCGGCGGCGTGCGGGCGGAGCCCGGAAAGCCCTGCGCGTCCTCCGGGTGGATCTTGCGCACGGACCATCCGGTGAAACACTTGGCCAACTCCTCGATGTCGCCCTGCGTATAGCGGTTATCCACCCCGAAACCGTGGAGTTCGAGGATCTCCCTCGCGTAATTCTCGTTCGGCGCTTCCTTCTTGTTCAGGATGTTGTCGAGATAGATGAGCATCGCCGGGCTCGTCGCGCTGTAGAGGAGGAGATCGCCGAAATTCCCGAGTGCGTTCTCGTGGAAGAACTCATATTCCGCGTATTCCATCGAAAGGGCTTCGAGTTCCGCCTGGAGATTGATTCTGGACGCGGCTTCGGAGGACTGATTGGCGATGGCCTCGAACTCGTTGCGATTCAGAAGATAGTCCTCGACCTTGGGAAACTCGGTCGTGAAGTGGTTCTCCCAGAATTCCCCGAGCACCGCCTGAAGTTGCCGTTTCGAATAGACCCCGCGGACATGCATCAGGTGCTGAAGTTCCCGCACCCCGCGGATGGCCGGATACGGAGTGCCCTCGACCGAGACCAATTCAGCGTTCATCGAGGCATCGGAACTCGTCAGGCTTTGGTTGTGCACCTGCACCGCGAGCACATTGTCGCCTTCGAGCAGGAGGCCTTTGAAGGCATTCAGTTCAAACGATCCCGGCGCGTTGCCGTCGACATTTCCGGCCGACGTGATCGCCGTCATGTTGTAGGCGGGTGGACTCCCGTTCACGTTCATCCGCGCCACCTCGGTACCATTCAGATAAGCCACGAAAGCGTCGTCGTAGGTAATGTTCAGGACGAGATTCTCCTCGAGAGCCGCGATGTCGCCCGCTGTAAGAGAAAAGGGAAGCCGGACGAAATAAGACAAGTAGCCGGGATTGCCGTTCGCATTCTGCATGTCCGTGAGTTCGGTCGCATCATCGCCATCCCCGTATCCGATTCCCGTCGGGCCGGTTTCCCATCCGCTGTCATTGAATCCCACGTTCTTCCAATTCGTCGGCGGTTCCGAGACGCCACGGAAGAAGCGCGCCACATCCCCTCGGCGCACCATCGGTGTGCCCGTGTTCGGGAGATAGCTGTGGAACAGCTCGGCGGTCTGGCTGTTCAGGGCCGGGTTCCCGGTCTCGTCGATGGAAGCGGGATTCAATTGCTGCATGATGTATGAGGGAACGCCCATCGCTTCCACGGTCGCATAATCCCCCACGCTCGGCCCATAGGCGATCCGGTTGAGCAGGTGGGTAACCTGACTCGCGGGCGCGACATACGTGCCGCCTTCCCCATACGAGGGAATCATATATTCCAGGCCCGATAACGGTGCCGGCGGCACCGCCGCGGAATCTCCCACCTGAAGGCGCACAATGCACCGCCCCCCGGGATCCGGAAGGGAGAAGGTGATCGTCGAGCGCCCCCCGTTCAACGGGCCGGAAACGTGCGGCATCCATTGCGTGCTCACCGCATCTCCGTGCAATACTTCCAGCAGCGCGTTCTGATACCCCGCCGGCACGCTGCCGACGACCGTGATACTTTGATCGGGATTCCGGGTGAGCGACTCCAGTTCAGGCTGTTCCTGCGCTGCCGCGGGCAACCCTGCCAGTGCCAGAGAGAGAAGAATGGGCAAGCCAACGGGAACGCGAGGAGGAGTTTTCATGCTTGGCAGTTACATTGAGATGGAGATGGAATCCTCGGAGACGCGGAACCCGCGGGGGAGGTTACGACGAAACGGGATCGCTCAATGTCCCCAATGCGTTATGGAAAGTAAAGCGATTTCAGAAAAATCTTATAATTTCCATAATTAATCGGCTTAGGGCGGGCTCCCACGGCGGGCGCAAATCCTCCAATATCCCTCATTTTCAATGGATTTCACGAATTCAAACATTCCTACGGAATCCTGAACAATCGGCGGCAACTCCCCCATCATTTTCCAAGTCGGGTCGTTGAGGGAGATTTTGCGTTCGAGGCGATGGACGAGCCCCGCTTCCCGGTTGAAGGTGAGGGTCGTCATCCCGTTCCCGTCATCGAGGATAAAAGAGAGAATACGCGGGGATTCGACCGGCCCGGGAAGCACCGGGGGGGTGAACGTGATCGCGAGCAACGGAGGATTCGCGTTCTCCCGCGAAGCCCAGCGGCGGGCGGTGAAGCGGGTGCCCTCCGCCAGGGATACCAGCGCCCAGCCGAAGTTGCTCTCCGCGGAATCGAGCATCGATTGCACCGCTTCAACGCCGCAGTTGTTAAAGGTGAAAATATAGGTTCCCACTCCGGCCACGGCCCGCGTCGCCGACGCTTCTTCCGCGAAATCCCCGCCGATTTCGCCGCCGCCCTCATCCCAGGTCGCTCCTCCGTGGAAACGCGAATTCCAAGTCACTTCGCCCGCCAAAGCCGTCCGGCCTCCGGCCCCTCCGCCGGAACCCGTGCCCTCGCCCCAATCCTGAAACACCTTGTAAAGCGCGAAACTCGAATTGACCGCACTTCCCGGCGACCTCGTCACCCGCATCGTGAGCGAGGCTCCCGTGATCGTCGATCCGGCCGGAACGGCGCCGGCGATATCGAACTTGAAAAGTCCGCGCGCATTCGCGATCTCGGGTATCATGTCCCCAAGAGTCCCCGCCGGAAACGTCTCATCGCCTCCGAAATTGAAGTCGCTGTTCAGTTGGAAGAGGGACGCGTCCGCCGACGGTGGGATCGTGGCCGTATCTGCAGGCACCAAGACCGGGAACACGCCCGAGAACGCAAACAAAACAGGGAGGAGGGGAAATCGCACGCCGAAAGTTTCCTTCGAACCGCTTCCCGCGTCAACTTTCCATATGTACCTCGATGTCCAAAAGACCTGGGATGGAGTGCCCCTCTCTCCCGCGGATTACGCCCGATTCCACCTTTCAATAGTCGCCGATGCTCTCGTCGTCGATGTGGCGGCCCCCTACCACGGAGACCCTGTCCCCCGGGATCGGCCCGGCTCCACGGATCACCTGTGGGAGCACGAGGTGGTCGAGTTGTTCCTACTCGGAGAAGATTGCCACTATCTGGAAATGGAATTTGGCCCGCACGGTCACTACCTCGTTCTTCGGTTGCACGGCATTCGCCAGCGGGCTTCCGATCCGCTCCCGGCGGACTTCAAGGCCCACATCGACCACGGCCGGAGGCGTTGGTCGGGCCGGGCTTCCGTCCCCCTCGCCTACCTGCCTGAAGGTTTCCACGCCGCGAACGCCTATGCGATCCATGGACCGAAGCAGTTTCGCCACTACCACGCGGCCTTTCCCGTCCCCGGCCCCGCGCCCGATTTTCATCAGCCCGATGCCTTCGGCCCGGCGCGCCTTTCCTTGCCTTGATGCCCCAGCCGGACATAGCCTCCCGAAATGCGTTCCCCCTTTCCCGCGATTCTGACCCTTCTTGTCCTCAACAGCCACGCCGACGAGTTGAAGCCCGTTCCCCTGCTCCAGGTGCTTCCGCTTCCGAACGGCGAGGCTTCAATCCAACACGACGGAATCGAACTCACCCGCTACCATTTCGGGCGCGATCTCGACCGCCCTTTCTTTTACCCGCTGCGGCACCCGGGCTCCGGCCGCTCCCTCACGCGAATGGGCCATCCCCACGATCCCGAGTCCCACAGCCACCACAATTCGGTCTGGATTTCCCATCACAAGGTGGATGGGCTCAGTTTCTGGCTTGACCGCGACGATCATGCCACGGGAAGCATTCGTCATTTCCGGATCAATGAATACCTCGATGGCGACGACGAGGCGGGCATCGACAGTCTGAACCATTGGATCCGGATCGCCGATGGCAAAAGCGTCCTCGTGGAACGCCGCAAGAGCGGGGTCTTGATCCTCCCCGAGCGTCTCGGCGGGGGCTGGTTCCTCATCCTCGATCTCGAGTTCTCGGTCCCGGACGACACACCGGTCACCTTTGAGACTGATCCCTTCGGGCTGATCGGCGTCCGCATGGCAAAAACCATCGGCGTCCACGATGGCGGCGGCCGCATTCTGAACTCCGAGGGAGCGCTCGATGAGGACGCCGTCTTCCGCAAACCCGCCCGCTGGGTGGATTACAGCGGCCCCGTCACGAGCAACTCGACCGGAGGAATCACCCTCTTCGACCATCCTTCGAATCCCGGCCATCCCGCCCCTTTTCATGTGAGAAATGACGGATGGATGGGCATTTGCCTGTCTCTGGATGCAGCCGTCATCGTTCCGCCCGGTAAGCCGCTCCGTCTCCGCTACGGGCTCTGGATGCACGACGGGATGCCAACCGGAGCCACCGTGGAGCCCGTCTGGCAGCATTTCTCAAACCTCCCCGTCACCAAATCACCGCCCGGCCCGTAACCATTTCCCGAATCAATCACTCCCCGACATTCCGGAAATCTCCACCATTGCAATTCGCGCTTTTTCCGGTAAACCTTCCCCTCTACTCAACAGAAACAACCAAAACCACCACACCATGTCGCAACACTGCTCTTCGAAACCCTGCTGCAAACTATTCATGGGCGAGGCCTGGGCCTGCCTTCTCCTCCGCCTCTGGGTGGGAATGCGCCTCCTTTTCGCGGGTCTCACCAAGTGGAAATCCGGAGCCAACGAATTCAAGGCCGAGGCCATGAAGAAGAAGATGGAGGCCATTTCCGAGATGATGGCGACCAATACCCCCATGAGCCGCGAGATGACCGACGCTTACGCGAACATGCTGCCCTACGCCCTCGTTGCCGCCGGAGCCCTCATCATCGTCGGGCTGTTCACACGCCTCAGCCTCATTGTGGGTGGTTTTCTTTTCCTTTCCCTCGCCTTCGGCCTCATGCTCCTCCCGGATGACACGGAAGCCGTCTTCCGCGGGATCGAGATCGCCCTCGTCGCCGGCGCCCTCATGATGAGCAAATACAATATCCTCGCCGTGGACAACCTCGTCGGCATGGCCCTCTACAAGGCCCCGTCGAAGGGCGAGGACAAATCCGAATCAAAGGAAAGCGACAAGGCGTAATCCCTTTCAGAGCGCCAGGGAGCGTTTAACCCCCGCACTACCATGACAGAGAATCATCCTTCCACTCCCGCCGACGGAACCCCGAAGGCTCCGGCCGCTCCCTTGAGTCGCCGTACTTTCCTTCGCTCCAGCACCGCCGCGGGTGTCGGAGCCGGCCTCATTGTGACCAGCAAGACGGCCATCGGGCAAACCGATGGATCCGACGACGATTTGAAAATCGGTATCGTCGGCTGCGGCGCCGAGGGAGATGCCCTCATGAACGCGGTGCGACAATTGGACAAAGTTCGCTTCATCGCCGTCTGCGACATCTGGGACTACGCCCGGAATGCCATGGCAAAACGGCTGAAGGCCTACAAGATGCCGGTCAACGATTACGTCCGGTTCGAGGACATGCTCGCGAAGGAGAAGGATCTGGACGCGGTGCTGATAGCCGTGCCCGACTTCCTCCATCACACTTACTCGATCCTGGCCATGGATGCCGGACTTGACGTGTATTGCGAGAAGATGATGTCGAACACGATCGAGAACGCCCGCGAAATGGTGCTTGCCCAGCGACGCACCGGGAAACTTCTGCAAATCGGGCACCAGCGCCGGAGCAATCCGCGCTACATCAACGCCCACGATAACGTCGCCCATGGCCACAATCTCCTCGGGTGGATCACGCACGCCTACGCCCAGTGGAACCGGGCCGTTTCCGAACCCCTCGGCTTTCCCAAGAAGTATCCGCTTGATCCCGCCATCATGCAGGAATTCGGATACGAGAATATGCTTCAATTCCGGAACTGGCGGATGTTCAAGAAATTTGGCGGCGGCATCATCTCCGATCTCGGCGCCCACCAGATCGACCTCTTCAATTGGTTCTACAAGACGCCTCCGAAGTCCGTCATCGCCTCGGGCGGGATCGATTACTACCCGATCTACGAGCAGTATGACAACATCATGACCATCTACGAATACGATATCCCGCATAGCATGTGGGATACGGCCAACTACGTCCAAAACGAGGACACGCCCCCGGTTCCGCGGTCGAATCCCGATCATGTCACCTCGCGAGCCTACTACCAGGTGCTTACGACAACGGCTTCGGAGGGATTCTACGAGAAATTCCTCGGCAAGAACGGCTCCATCGTCATCAATGAGACGGGAGCCAAGAACAGCGTTTACCAGGAAACCGGTGCTCCTGACGAGGAGTGGCAGAAAGTCGCCGCCATCACGCCTCCGATCATCACCAAGGAGGATGTCGTTGAGGACAATCCCGTCTACAACAAGTTCTGGGAAGATCCCATGCCTTGGACCCGTCCGGAACCCTGGATGGCGACGAAAAGCAACGTCGACGTCCGCGTCTCCAAGTCGCCCAGCGAGTGGACGCTTGGTGCCAAACTCGACATGCTTGCCCATGCTCCACACCTCAACAATTTCTTCGAGGCCTGCCGCAAGAAGGGCACCCAGGCCGACCTGAACTGCCCGGCCGAGGAAGGCTACAAGACAGCCGTCACCGTGCTCAAGGTCAACGAGGCCATCGCCACCGGACAGAAGATCGAATTCAAACCGGAAGATTTCGTCGTATAAGGCAGTTAGCTTCCGCGCGCCCCCCGCGTGAAAATCCCAAGAGAAGATCCAGAACAAGATTACCAGTATGAACATCGCAACCAGCAAGAAATGGAGCGGAATCGGCGCGGCCTCGGCCCTCGCCCTTGCCGCTATCACCGGTTCCGCCCTCGCGGACAAGATCCCGCTCGAATTCCCGAAGCCGATGTTCGTCGGTACCCCGGTGAAGGCCGAGCGCAAGAACCTTGAGACCCCTGATCCTTCCAAGATCGTCAAGGAGATCGAGGCCCCGGCCGGGACCACCAACATCGCCCTCGAGAAACCCGTCACTTCCAGCGACGAGGAACCGATCATCGGCGAGATCGAGATGATCACCGACGGCGACAAGGATGGAGCCGACGGCAGTTACGTCGAACTTGGCCCGGAAAAGCAGTGGGTGCAGATCGACCTCGAGAAGGAGTCAACCCTTTACGCGATCGTCATGTGGCATTTCCACAAGAACGCCCGCGCCTACGACGACGTCATTGTCCAGATCTCGAACGACGCCGAATTCAAGGACGGTGTCACCACCCTCTACAACAACGACGACGACAACTCGTCCGAGTTGGGTGCAGGCAAGGACGCCGCGTGGATCGAAACCAACCACGGCCGCGTGATTGCCGTCGACGGCAAGAAGGCCCGCTATGTCCGTCTCTACAGCGCCGGCAATACGGCCAACGAAATGAACCACTACGTCGAAGTCGAGGTTTACGGCCAATAATTCCGGCTTCGCCTCCCATTCAACGCTTCCCATGAACAGCCGCCGGTGATTTCCTTCACCGAGCGGCTGTTCCCTTTCTGGCCCAGCCACCTCTCCGATGCCCCGAAAACAAACCGTCGTCACTTTCGCGATCCTGGCGGCCATCCTGGCCCTGGCCGCCGTCCTCCGCACCCGGCAGCTCGATATTCGGCCGCTCCACACCGACGAGGCGGTGCAGGCGGACATCCTGCGCACGCTCATGGAGGACGGCACCTACACCTATCGTCCCGAGGATTACCACGGTCCCGTCCTCGTCGACTCCACCCTGCCCCTCGTCTGGGCATCGGGAAATCCCCCCTACGCCGACCTTACCGAATACCACCTGCGCCTCGTCCCTGCCCTCTACGGAATCGTCCTCGTCGGCCTCTGCCTTCTTCTAAGGCCCTGGCTCGGCACCGGCCCCTCCCTCATCGCGGCCCTCCTCACCGCCATCTCCCCCATGATGGTCTTCTATAGCCGCTACTACATCATGGAGACACCCCTGCTTGTCTTCCTCCTCGGCTTCCTCGTCTGCATGCTTCGCTATCTCGCGAAGCCAGAGCACCCCCGCTGGCTCTACCTCGCGGCGGCCTGCGGCGCCCTCATGCACGCGACGAAGGAGACCTTCGTCCTCTCCATCGCCCCCATGCTTCTGGCCACCGCCGTGGTCCTCGCTCTCGATTGGAAGAACAAATCGCTCCGATTCCCTCGTCTTAAGCCGGCCCACTGGATCATCGGTGCCGCCATCGCCCTTCTCCTCTCGGCGCTCCTCTTTTCGAATTTCCTCCGCAATCCGAAGGCCATCGCCGACAGTTACTCCACCTACTTCGGCTACGCGAATCGCGCCGAGGGTAGTGGCCATGAGAAACCCTGGAACTACTATCTCCAGCTGCTGACGTTCCGCAAAATGGATGGCAACTTCGTCTGGAGCGAAGCCCTCATTCTCGGTCTCGCCGTGGTCGGCATCCTCGTCGCCATCTTCCGCCGTCAACTTCCGCCGGAGCAGAAACGATTCCTCCGTTTCCTCTCCGGCTATGCCCTTGCCACGCTCACCGTCTATTCCATCATCCCCTACAAGACGCCGTGGTCGATCATGTCCTTCCTTCACGCTGCCATCCTCCTCGCCGGAGCCGGAGCCTGGGCGATCATTGTGCTCGTCCGCTTCCTTCCTCTGCGTGCCCTTGCCGTCGCGGGTCTTGCACTCGGCTCCTGGCAACTCTTCCAGCAAACCCTCCGCGCCAATTTCCCGAGCAAGGGCGGGCGCCTTCACCTTTATGCGGACGAGGACCGGAACCCTTACCTTTACTCCCACACGACTCGCCGTCTCCTCCAGAAGATCGTCGAACCCATGGACGTCCTCGCGTCCCTCCATCCCGACGGGAAGGCGATGTCCATTCTCGTCGTCCACCCTGAATCCGCCTGGCC
>JAHEDC010000561.1 GCA_024641425.1 Verrucomicrobiales bacterium
TCGACAGCGGATAGAACTCCGCCGTCGTGTCCAATGTCACTTCCACGGGTTCGCCCTGCACTTTCACGTAGCAGAGGAAGACCACGACAAGCAGTGTCTTGAAAGGAAGAAAAGCGGGAATTCTCGACAGGGCGGAAAACATGGATTCCGAACGCTAAGACCCGGCGAACACTCCTATCGAGAAAAATTTCACCCTTCTTGATTGAAATTCCATATTAACTGCCAATGAAATGAAAAACCATTGAAACCGAAAATACCAAGACTCCGAAGCGCGGGGTTGTTCGCTTGCCGAATTCTGAAAACGCCCGATTTTGCGAGGATCGAGAGTCCTTCAGAAGCGCCCCCTATTGCACTCGCCTTCCCTAGATTGAACACCTCCGTCGTCCGCCTTGTCCACTCTCGCGCCCGTCAACGCCATGCCACAGATCCGCTTTTTCTCCTGGTTTCTCGGTGCCCTCCTTCTTTGTCCGCTCGCATCCACGACGGCCCGGGAGTCCCCTGCTCCGTGGACAAGACTCCCGGTCTCTCCCGTGTATCTCGAGTCTCTCAGCGAGAAGGATCGCACCGATTACTACGGCCTTTACCTTAAGGGGCACAAGGTCGGCTGGATGCGCACCACGCGGCGACTTGGCACTTATCGCGATACCCCCGCTTATATCGACGAGATGGTCAGCTTCCAGTCCATTCTCAATGGAGAGGAGGCGTTGGAAGCGCTTGCGGTGGACCGCGAGTTCTTCTCGGTTTCTCCACCCTACACTTTCCTCGGAGCCTTTTCCGAATCTACTCAGGGCGACTTTCAGAATACTTTCGAAGTCCACCGCGAGGACGGGAAATTCAAGACGACCACCAAATCCGGTGCCGAGGTTCATCGCCGGGACATCGACGCGATGGACTACACATTCGAGGACGCCCTTACCGCAGAGAGCTGGTGCCGAACCAATCCCCTCCAGGGCAGCACCCTCACGGCCCGCTCCATCGATTGGGAAAAGACCTCCCTCGATCCACAGCATTTCACCATTGCCGAGGTGCTTCCGGAAGGCAGCGAGGCCCGCTTCCGTATCGACTTCGCCTCCAACGACGACGCGAATACCGGAGCGTTCGATGTCAACGGTGAGGGCACGCTGGTGCGGGGAACCATGGGCGACGCCTACGTGATTCTGCGGGAGGACGAGGAAACGGCCAAGCGCATCGACGAGAAGATCGATGTGTTCCAATCCTCTCTCACCCCTACCGACCAACCCCTGGGAGATCCCACGACCGTCACCACCCTCGTTCTCGATATCAAGGGCCCGGGCGCGGAGAAGATTCCCGACGGTGGGATGCAACGGGCCGAATACAATGAGGAAACCGGCATCCTTCGACTCACCATCCGTTCGAAGGGCTACGATCCGCAACCCGCCGCGGAGGAAGAAATCGCCGAAGCGCGCCTCGCCACCTTCGCCTTCCCCGCCGACGACGAGGAGATTCGTAAACTCGCCGACCGTGCCGTCGGAAACGCGAAATCCGACTACGCCAAGGTGGGGCGGCTCATCGATTTCGTCGACAGCTACATCATCGACGATTCCTTTGTCGAGCCCCCCACCGTCCGCGATATCATCCGCGTGCGTCGCGGCGATTGCACCGAGCACAGCGCGCTCTTCGTCACCCTCGCCCGCGCCGCCGGCATTCCCGCCCGCGAGGTCAGCGGCCTTGTCTATGGCGAAGATTCGATGCAGGCCTTCGGAGGCCACGCCTGGTGCGAAGTCGCCATCGACAAGGCCTGGCGCCCCGTCGATCCTTCCTGGGGTGAAACCATGCCGAACGCGACCCACCTCCGCGCCTCTTCGGGCCCCTCCGGGACGAACGACCTCGCCATTCTCCTCGGCGACCTCGAAGTAACGGTTGTCTCCGTCGAGCACGCCTCCGCCGCCCGCAGTCTCCTCGACTTTTCCTCCCGCATCCTGAAAAGCCTCGGTTCCGGGGAGTAGCAGCCCCCCGGCGGCATCGCTTGCAAAGGCCTCGCGCTCCCGAAAGGGAGGAAGCGTCGATCCCCCCTGCGAGCGAACGTTTCGCCTCCACTGGCAATCGCGCCGACATCGTGCATGGTGTCGGACTTGGAAACGACGCCTGACATCGATGCCCTCTACGAAACCCGCGTTCGGCATTATGAGCGCGCGGAAGACGCCGCCCAAAAAGCCTTCGACCGCTTGGGAAACCGCCGCCTGCTTCTCGTCCTGCTGACGATCGCCGTCTTCATCGCGGGCACCTTCCTCAAAGGCGCGGAATGGATCAACCTTCTCCTCTATCTTGCCGGGCTTGGCGGCGTCATCGTCTCGGTCATCTGGGCGCTTCGTCACCAGAGGATGGATGAGGAACTCGCACGCGCCGCGCGCATGCGCCTCGCCAACGTGCGTGCCCGACACCGGCTCCGCCGCGAGTGGGCCGAATTTCCCGTTCCCCACGCTCCGGTGGCATTCGAGAATCTGCCGGAGTCACGCGATCTCGATCTCTTCGGAAAGGGTTCGCTCTTTCAACTCCTCTGCGCGACACACTCGCCGCAGGGACGCCACACCCTCGCTGCCTGGCTCGCCGCCCCCCAGGCCTCCTTCGAAAACCTCGGCCAACGCCAGTCCGCGGTGCGCGAGCTCGCGCCCCAACTGGAGTGGCGGCAGCGCCTCGGCGTCATCGGCGAGGAACTCGGGCCGATCCGGGAGCACCATCCCGAATGGCTGGCCCGCGAGCCCTGGCTCGGGAAAGAGCCCGCCGCCATGCTCGCGGCGCGAGTCCTCCCCATTCCCATCATCGGTCTCCTCCTCGCCGCTTTGTCCGGCTTCGTCAGTTTCATCTGGCCTCTGGCTACCATCGCCATGGGCCTCGGAATCTGCCGCGTTTACCAGAAACGACTTTCCTCAAGCATTCTCTCCATTCTCGGCCAGGAGCGGGCCGTGCATCATTATGCCGAGCTCTTCGCCCACCTCCACACCCTGGACGCTCCCCGGGGACACCTCGCCAAGATCCATGGACAGACCGACGAGGCACACGAAGCCTTCGAGGCCCTCGCCTCCATCGGCGGAAACGCAGGTGCCCACGGCTCCCTCGTCCACCCCCTTCTCCAGGGGCTCCTGCTCTGGGACTTCCACGTTGTCCGAAGGATCGAGACCTGGCAGGCCCGCTACCGGGGACATCTCTCGGGCTGGTTCCGGGCTCTCGGAGAAATCGAAGCCCTCGTCTCTTTGGCCGGTCTGGCCCACGACGAGCCCTCGTGGGCCTATCCCGACGCGGCATCGGGAAAAAGACTGACGGCGCAGGCACTCGGCCATCCCCTCATCGCGGGCCACGCGCGCGTCTGCAACGACGTCTCGCTCGGCCCGCCGGGATCCTTCCTCCTCGTCACCGGATCGAATATGTCGGGCAAAAGCACCCTGCTCCGCACCCTCGGCCTGAACGTCGCGCTCGCGCAGGCCGGAGCCCCGGTCTGCGCGGTTTCGCTGTCCCTTCCCCCACTCCGACTCGCGACCAGCATGCGCGTGCAGGATTCCCTGGGCGAAGGCGTTTCCTTTTTCATGGCCGAACTCCGGCGCATGCGCCAGATCGTCTCCTCCGCCGTGGACGGTTCCCCCGGCCGCACGCTTCTCTACCTTCTCGACGAAATCCTCCAGGGAACCAACACCGTCGAGCGCCAGGCCATCGTGACCCGGATCGTCAAGCGCCTCCTCGGCTGCGACGCGATCGGAGCCATCACGACCCACGATCTGGCCCTCGCCGATGTCGAGGAAATCTCAACCCGCGCCGAGCGCGTGCATTTCCGGGAGGAATTTTTCCGCGACGAAGCCGGTCATCCGCAAATGACCTTCG
Source organism: Verrucomicrobiales bacterium (assembly GCA_024641425.1). GTDB lineage: Bacteria > Verrucomicrobiota > Verrucomicrobiia > Verrucomicrobiales > DEV007 > JAHEDC01. Next base: position 3,835 of record JAHEDC010000561.1, read on the forward strand.
ACTACCAGCTCCGGCCCGGACTCGCGACCACCACCAATGCGCTCAAGATCCTCGAAGTCATTGACATGCCAGTGTGATTCCGATTCTTCCGCTCTCCGCCAAATCCCTCT
>JAHEDC010000562.1 GCA_024641425.1 Verrucomicrobiales bacterium
CCGATAGCGATAGTTGTCGTGGTAATGGTGGTTGTCGTAGCTGCTCGCCAGCGCGTAACCGAGCAATCCCGCCGCCACCATTCCCGCCGCCGCCGCACCGGGATCGACGGTCTGCACCGGATACCCGTACCGGTCATAGGTCGTCGTGCAGGACGGACCGAAGATCAGGATGCAGGAGACGAGAGCAAGCGAAATGAGCCTTGTTTTCATGAATCCCAGTATCGCAGGAAAACCTCCGCAATTCAAAGGCGGATCCCGAACGGAGGTTCGCAACCGATCAGTCTTTTCCGGAAACGCGCGTGAACATCAGCATGCGGAAATCCATCGCCGATCTTCCTGGAATCTCTACCGCGCGCAGCCGCAATGCGCCCGCACCCGCCTCCAGTTCCATCGTTCCCATCGGCAAGGCGCGGAAATCCTTCACGAAAGATTCAGAGCGCGGGTCACGGTCATTCTCTCCGCCCCGGAGTGGCGGATCATGCGCTTCCGTGATCTTTGCCCGCAGCACGCTTCCGCCCAGCGCCAGCTCGATGGTGGCCCCCACCTCGTCGGCCGGACAGGTGTAAAAAAGCTCGACCGCATACCGCCCCGTCGCCCCCACCTCGACCTTCCAGACCGCCGCATCGTCAACGCTTTTCCACTCCGTAAGGAACGAGCAATTCGGATGCACGCTCGACCGCTTCAGCCCCCCCACGATCTCCGCGTCCCGCGCCGGCAATTGCGTGAAACGGTAGTCGGCATGGCCGAGAGGGAACGGCCGGGGATTGTTCTTCCGCAGTTCCCCCAGCACCTCGCGCCGCCATTTCGCCACCGCCTCGCGCATCGCCGCCGCCACCACCGGATTCTCCTTCGCCACATCGCGCGCCTGTCCGGGATCCTCGAGCATGTCGAAGAGTCGGCCGGCCTCATCCAGCCGATAGGCCTGTGAGCGCGCGCTTACCTTCCCGTTCCAGTGGGAGAAAAGCGTCCGCTCGCGCCCGTTCTTCGGATTACCGAGTAGCAGCGGTTCCAGACTCGCGCCGTCGAGCGGCCTCCCTTCGGGAAGGGGCACCCCGCAGAGATCCATGAGCGTCGGGAAGAGATCGATGACTCCCGCGATCTCCGCCACCCGTGTCCCCGCCCTGATCTTCCCGGGCCACCGCACCAACAACGGCGAACGCACGCCACCCTCGTCAGTCGAACCCTTCTTCCCTTTCATTCCCCCGTTCCACCGAAAACCATTCGGGCCGTTGTCGCTGAAGTAGAGCACGAGGGTGTTGTCCGCGACCTTCAGCTCGCCAAGCCGCGCGAGCAGGCGTCCCACGTTCCAGTCGATGTTCTCGCACATTGCCAGCGCCGCGCGCGTGTGATTCGTGTCCTCCTTGTCCCCTTCCCGACTCCGCATCGCCAGTTCCTTGTTCTTGAAGGCATCCCACCAGCGATCAGGAACCTGCATCGGCGAGTGCGGCGTGTTGTAGGGCACGTAGGCGAAGAACGGCTTTCCCGCTTCGACATTCTGCCCGATGAAATCCATCGCCTTGTCCGTAAGGTCATCGGTCAGGTACCCCTCTCCCTTCACTAGCGCGCCGTTGTGATCGAGCGGAGGACTGAAATAATCGCCCCAGTGCCCGGAACAGAAGCCGTAGAACTCGTCGAACCCCCGCCCGTTCGGATGATACGGATACTGCATCCCGTTGTGCCATTTCCCGAAGGCACCCGTCGCATAGCCCGCCGCGCGGAAGGCCTCCGCGATCGTCTTCTCGTCGAGATCCAAACGTTCCCCACCCGTCGACGTGCTAAATACCCCGCCCCGCGGATGGTAGCGCCCGGTGAGGAATTCGGCCCGGGTCGGCGAACAGACCGGACACACGTAGAAGTGCTCGAAAACCGCCCCGTCTTTCCCCAGCCCGTCGATGTTCGGCGTCCGGAGGTTCGTGTTCCCGTTCAGGCTCAAATCCCCCCACCCCTGGTCGTCGGCGAGGAAGACCACCACATTGGGACGCTCCGTGCCCCGGGAGACACCAATCACGGCAAAGAGGGCGGCGAGTACGAGGGCAGGTGTTTTCATGGAATCCCGATTGACGCAGAAAGTGCGATAAAAGGAAAGGGGCTCGTTTCTCGATTCGACGCCCGGGCCCTCTTACCGCTTTCCTCGCCGTCGTCCGCCTCAGAATCGCGGAAACCATTACACGGGAATATCATGGGATTTGCTGAGTGTTCGCGCATCGCCCCCTTCTTGAACTTGATGCGGGTTCCGTGCTGTCCTCCTTTGGCGTCGAACGAGGGACTGTCTTGAAAAAACCCTGTTTTCAGCCTTGCCACCTGAGACGGAATTTGCGAAAAAGGGGGCGTAAAAAACAAACTGCCGCGTCTCTTCGGAACGGTAGTTGCCTAGCCATTAAACCAAACAAATCAACCCATCCTATTCCCATGTCCATTCTCGAATCGCTTTGCGCCTCTGTGGAGATACAAGTCAACACGGTGCCGACTACCATTGTCGCGAATCCCTAGGGATTCGCAGTCCACAGGAACGCTCTCCAGCGGACCTTTCAAAGCAGCCGGACGTTCTTTGAACCCGGCTGCTTTCTTTTTGTCCGGCCCGCGCCCTTTCAACCCAGTTATCGACCATGATTCTGATCGTCACCTCCCAGAACGATCAAACGGCAACACGCGTCATCGCCGCCCTCGCCGCGTTGGGACGTCCCGACGTTGTCCGTCTGAATCTCGAGGAAGCCCACGAGAGCCATGACTTCACCTGGCTTGCCAAGCAGAACGGAAGCCATTGGTCGCTTCGCTCCCGGAGCGAGCCGGATGTCTCCGTCACCTCGGAATCGCTGACCGCCGTTTACTGGCGCCGAGCTGCGGTGGCCCAGGATGGAGCGATGCTTGCCCTGCCCACGAGCGCCAATCTGGACCAGCAGGAGGTTTTCTGGTCGTTGAAGTGGTTGCTCGAATCACTTCCCGCCCGGCTCTTTCCCCTCGGGCACCCCCACAGCCATGCGATGGGCGACAACAAGCACCGGCAGATCGCCGCGGCGCTCGAAGTGGGCTTTACCATTCCCGAATCCTTTCACTCCAACAACCTGGCGGCTCTGCGGGACTTCATTCGGAGCCAGTCCGAGATCGCCCTCAAGGCCATGCGGGTTTCCGCAGTCAGCAGCACGGGAGCGGCGGATGATGCGAGACATATCGCCTGCAAGGCATTTGCACCGGAATTCCTCCTGCACGCGCTTGAGAATGTCACCCAAAGTCAATTATTCTGCCAGCAAGCGGTGCGGCGCCACGAGGATCTCCGCATCATGGTCTTCCCCAGTGAAACGATTGTTGCCGCGATCGATACGTCGGAGCTACCGGACAACAAGCTCGACTGGCGCGAGGACACGCTCCGTTTGGCCCACCGCATTCTGCCCATCGATCCTGATTTCGACCGCCAGCTCCGTCAGTTCCTCGCCCTCATGAACCTCACCACCGGCTATTTCGATTTCGCGCAGCCCGAAACCGGCCCGCCGATCTTCTTCGAGTGCAACACCAATGCCGAGTGGTACTGGATCGAGCACCTCACCGCCTCTCCCATCGCTGGAACGGTGGCCCGGGAGTTGGCGCGCACTTCCGCTAGGTCAGGATCGCCCGCTTGATATCCTCGACGAATTCATCCGCACCCAGGCAGAGCGCCAACAGCACGATGTCATCCGGACGGCAGATTTTCGCGGCAAGGCCGGCGAGTTTCGTGATGTTCCGCGAGGGATACGCCTCCACCCCCCTTTTTCGCAGGTCACGGCATAGCCGATGATGGGAGAAGGGCTGGGCCGGGATCGGATATTCCAGAACCGAGGAAATGATCGCCACGTCCGCCGTCGCGATGCAGTCCGGCAATTCGCGTTGCGCATCCCCCGTGCGACCACCGGTATAGCGAGGAATGAAAAAGCAGACGAGCCGTTGACGGGGGTGTCGTCTGCGAATCGCTT
>JAHEDC010000563.1 GCA_024641425.1 Verrucomicrobiales bacterium
GTCTGGTTTCGCGAGCAATTGAAGAAAATGGTCACTACTCACCAGTGCAAAGTGCAGCAGATCGCCGTAGATCGGGGTATACACCTCGCGCCAAGTAGAACCCTCCACGCACAACAGAGGAAAGGTCTGTGACGGTCTGAGCATGGGCAGCGGTAGCGGAATGAAGTCGAAGCCGGGACACTCCTGCTCAAAGCGAAGCGCAACAACGCCAGTAAATTCGAGGGCCAGCGTGCGAACGCCGATCATTTGGACTGACAGTGAATCGTGCCGGAACGCATACGAGATCGACCCGAAAAGAGAGTCGATGTTCGCGATGGGCTGCCACTTAGTTGCGAGTTCTGGCATGATGCGGCGAGTCGCCTAACTTCCTACTATACGACTGGGGAAAATCTGCCGCTCGTATAGCTGGGATTCTGGAAGGGATTGTTGCACAGGGGTTTGGGGCGGCAAGGCGGCCACGCCGCCGGATGTTCTGTCATAGAGCAGGGAACGTTTCGGGCGGGCCGGACGCTTCCCCCTCGTGATGGGAGAAGAATAGGGCGGGAGGGCGGATCGGGGAAGGGAGGGGTCGGGACGGGCTTCCGCAGGCGGTGCGGGGACGCTTCCGGGGACTCCGACGGCACGGGGAACGCTCCCGGCGCCGCGGGAAACGTCCGAAACGGCACCGGGAATCCGCTCCCGCGCGAGAATAATTCGCTGCCGGACGCATTTGGGGATGGACGGACGCGCGGAAAAGCCTTCCCCTAGACCCGCCTTGGAGGCGTCCTCCCCGATGGAGCCTTGCATCCGGGCCCGCCCCGCTTCCAGCCCATTCCCATGACCCGAAACCGCCGCGCCCGGGGCACGCTCCTTCATCCGCCCGAAACCTACGGCACCTCCGTCCTCGGCGCGCCGCTCGAATTCTTCCCCTCCGCGTCGCGAGAAAACGACCTCCTCGTCATCGCCGGCGTCCACGGAGAGGAACCGGACACGACCGTCATCCTCTCCAAAGCCCTGCGCTCCCTCGCCGCACCGCCCGAACGGGCCGCCCTCATCATCGCCGCCAATCCCGACGCCCTCGCCCGCGGTACGCGCGGAAACGCGCGCGGCGTCGACCTCAACCGCAACTTCCCCACCCGCGACTGGCAGCCCGCGCCCGTCACCCACCGCTGGACGCTCGATGTCGAAAGCGATGTCGCCCTGTCCCCCGGCTTCGCTTCCGCCTCCGAACCCGAAACCCGCGCGCTCATCGCCCTCATTGAGCGCCTCGCCCCCCGCCAGCTTGTCGCCCTCCACGGCCCGCTGGCCTGTATCGACGATCCCGACGATTCCCCCCTCGCCCGTGCCCTCTCCGCCCGCACCGGTTTGCCCGTCGTGCCCGATGTCGGTTATCCCACGCCGGGCTCGCTCGGAACTTGGGCTGCCGAGCGCGCGCTCCCGATCATCACCTGGGAATTCCCGCCCGAGGCCATCGAGACGCTCTTTCACACCCACGTCCCCGTCCTCGTCGATCTCCTCCTCGGTCGCCTACTCACCGCCTAGCCCGCAACTCGCGGTGGATTTTTCCCCGGAATCATGGCTAGTCTCCGGCCTATGACCGATCCTATCCCCACCGCCCTCGTCACGGGAGCCAGCCGCGGTCTTGGCCGCGGCATCGCCGTCGGACTCGCCCGCGCCGGCTTCAGCGTCGCCCTCCACTACGCGGGCAATCGCGAGGCCGCCGAGGAAAGCGCCACGCTCTGCCTCGCCGCCGCGCCGTCGGTCGACCAGATGTTTCCTCTTATTCAGGCCGACACCGCGATCGCCGAGGAACGCATCGCGTTGTTCGAGGCCACGCTCGCCCATTTCCGCCGCCTCGATGTCCTCGTGAACAACGCGGGCATCACCTCGATCGGCCGCAAGGACATCACCGAAGCCACGGAGGAAAGCTTCGACCGGGTTCTCGGCGTTAATCTGAAGGGCCCGTTCTTCCTCAGCCAGCTCGCCGCCAACCACTGGCTCGCCATCCCCGGCACGTGTCCGCTTCCCGGAGGCTTCAAGCTCGTCTTCGTCTCGAGCATCTCCGCCGCCATCGCCTCGCTCAACCGCGGCGACTACTGCATCTCGAAGGCCGGCCTCGGCATGGTAACCCAGCTCTGGGCGCTCCGGCTCGCGGCCCTTCCCGCCCAGGTCGTCGAGTTCCGCCCCGGCATCATGGCCACCGACATGACCGCTGGCGTGCGGGAGAAATACGACCCGATGATCGCCGACGGCCTCGTTCCCCAGAAACGCTGGGGCACCCCCGAAGATGTCGGCATCGCCGTCCGCTCGTTCTGCCAGGGCGCGCTTCCTTTCTCAACCGGCGAGGTCATTTACCTCGACGGCGGCCTCCATCACCCCCGACTTTGAGCCATGATTATCGACCCCAGCCTTACCCCCGCCGACCTCGCGCCCGCGCTCGAAGCCTTCTGGAAACTCTCCGGCGAGAAGATCCGGCTCATCGAGAAGGAATACGACCACGCCAAGGGCTCACCCGTCTTCACCGTTGCCGGGAAATACACGACGCGCGGCTGGACGGAATGGACGCAGGGCTTCGAGTTCGGCTCCGCCCTCCTCCAGTTTGATGCCACCCGCGACGACTGGTTCCTCGACTTCGGGCGCAAGAACACGGTGGAGAAGATGGCGCCGCACGTCAGCCATTTCGGCGTCCACGACCACGGCTTCAACAACGTGAGCACCTACGGGAATCTCCTCCGCCTCATGAACGAGGGCGTCCTTCCCGAGGATGAATGGCAGCGGAATTTCTACGAACTCGCCCTCAAGATCTCCGGAGCCAGCCAGGCCCGCCGCTGGGCGCGCACCGCCGACGGTGGCGGCTATATCTATTCCTTCAATGGCCCTCAGTCGCTTTTCGTCGACACCATCCGCTCCTGCCGCGCCCTCGTCGTCAGCGCCCTCCTCGGGCACCAGTACATGGACGAGGGAGACAAGGAGATTTCCCTCCTCGGCCGCTTTATCGAGCACGCCCGCGCCACCGCGCGCTACTCGGTTTTCTACGGTGAGGGGCGCGACCGCTACGACCTGTGGGGCCGCACCGCGCACGAGTGCGTCTTCAACACGAACGACGGCCAGTTTCGCTGCCCGAACGCGCAGCAGGGTTTCTCCGGCTTCACGACGTGGACCCGCGGCCTGGCCTGGGCCATGGTCGGTTTCGCGGAGGAACTCGAACTCCTCGCCACCCTCGACGACGCCACCCTCGCGCCCTTCGGCGGACGCGAGGACATCACCGCCGTCTTCCTGAAAGCCGCGCGGGCCACCTGCGATTTCTATCTTGAAAACTCAGCCGCCGACGGCATCCCCTACTGGGACACCGGGGCTCCCAACCTCCACCGCCTCGGCGACGACTATCTTGAGAAGCCCGCCGATCCCGACAACGACTGGGAACCCGTCGATAGCTCCGCCGCCGCCATCGCCGCCCAGGGCCTCCTCCGACTCGGCCGCTATCTCGGCGAGGAGGGCACTACCTACTGGCAAGCCGGCCTCACCGTCGTCCGCAGTCTCTTCCGTGAACCCTACCTCTCCACCGATCCGACCCACCAGGTCCTCCTCCTCCATTCCATCTACCACGAACCCAACGGCTGGGATCACGTCCCGGAGGGCAGCAAGGTCGCGAACGGTGAGTCCAGCATGTGGGGCGATTATCACGCGCGGGAGGTCGCGCTGTATCTGAGCCGTATTATCGGTGGGGGGAGGTATTACGCGTTCTTCGGCTGCACGGGGAAAAGTATCAGGGGTCAGGGAGATCAAGTAGCAAGGAAGTAGGAAATGAGAAGTAGCGAAGGGAATTTTCGACGCGGCGAGGAACTTATCGAGCGCTGTACCGTGTTCGCGCAAAGGGTGCGGAAGTTCATTCGCACGCTGGTCAAGAACACGGCGAACATCGAGGATGCCAAGCAACTGGCGCGGGCCTCGGGTTCGGTTGGCGC
>JAHEDC010000101.1 GCA_024641425.1 Verrucomicrobiales bacterium
ACCCCGACGAGCCGAAGAACGACGCCGAAAGGGGCGTCAAGAACCGCTACGACAGGATCAAGGGCAGCGCCGTCAATCCTGTTCTCCGCGAGGGCAATTCCGACCGCCGTGCGCCGAAAGCGGTGAAGGAATACGCCCGCCAGAATCCCCACTCGATGGGTGCCTGGTCGCCCGACTCGAAAACCAACGTCGCCACCATGACAGCGGATGATTTCTTCTCCAACGAGAAATCACTCACGATCGGAAAAGCCACCGACGTGCGAATCGAATTCGTCGCCGAGGCCGGAAGCACCACCGTTCTCAAGGAGACGACCGCGCTTCTTGACGGTGAGATCATTGACGCCACCGTCATGCGCAAGCAGGCGCTTCTCACCTTTCTTGAGTCCCAGGTCGCCCGTGCGAAGGAGGAAGGCATCCTTTTCTCCCTCCACCTCAAGGCGACGATGATGAAAGTGTCTGACCCCATCATTTTCGGCCATGCCGTCCGCGTTTTCTTCAACGATCTCCTCGCGAAACACCCTGCGCTGTTCAACGAACTCGGCGTCGATCTCCGGAACGGCTTCGGAGACCTCCTCGACAAGATCGAGTCCCTCCCCGCCGACCAGAAAGCCGCGATCGAGGCAGACATCCTGGACTGCTACCAGAACGGCCCCGCCCTCGCGATGGTAAATTCCGACAAGGGCATCACGAACCTCCACGTCCCCAGCGACGTCATCGTCGATGCCTCAATGCCCGCCATGATCCGGAGTTCGGGCCAGATGTGGAACGCCGCCGGCAAGCTCCAGGACACCCTCGCCGTCATCCCCGACAGCAGCTACGCGGGCGTTTACCAGACGACCCTCGACTTCTGCCGCCAGCATGGTGCCTTCGATCCGAGGACGATGGGGTCCGTCCCCAATGTCGGCCTCATGGCCCAAAAAGCGGAGGAATACGGCTCCCACGACAAGACTTTCGAGATTCCAGGCAAGGGCAGCGTCCGCGTTGTCGATGCCGCCGGAAAGACACTCATCGAGCATGCGGTCGAAGCGGGCGATATCTGGCGCATGTGCCAGGTCAAGGACGCGCCGATTCGGGACTGGGTGAAGCTCGGCGTCAACCGGGCCCGCGCCACCGGGACCCCCGCCGTCTTCTGGCTCGACGAGGATCGCGCTCACGACGCGCAACTCATCCGAAAGGTCGGCCAGTATCTCGGCGACCACGATCTTGACGGGCTTGAGATCCGCATCATGGCACCGGCCGAAGCCACGCAATACACACTGGAGCGTGTCCGCGAGGGCCTTGACACCATCTCCGTGACGGGAAACGTCCTTCGCGACTACTTGACGGATCTCTTCCCCATCCTGGAACTCGGGACGAGCGCCAAGATGCTTTCGATTGTCCCGCTCATGAATGGGGGTGGCCTCTTTGAGACCGGCGCCGGTGGCTCCGCGCCCAAGCACGTCCAGCAGTTCGTCGAGGAGAACTACCTCCGCTGGGATTCCCTCGGCGAATTCCTTGCTCTCGCCGTCTCCCTCGAGCACCTCGCCGGCTCCTTCGACAATGCGCGAGCCAAGGTTCTTGCCGAAACCCTCGACGCGGCCACGGGCCAGTTCCTCAGGAACGACAAATCGCCCGCCCGTAAAGTGGGCGAACTCGACAATCGCGGCAGCCACTACTACCTCGCCCTTTACTGGGCCCAGGCCCTCGCCGCCCAGGACGCCAGCCCGGAACTCAAGGCCGAGTTCACTCCTGTCGCTGACGCGCTCGCCGGCGGCGAGAAAGCCATCATCGCCGAACTCACGGCCGTCCAGGGCCATCCCGTCGACATCGGTGGTTACTATCAGCCCGACGAGACTCTCATCACCGCCGCCATGCGCCCCAGTCCCACGCTGAACGCGATCCTCGCCACGGTCTAGACGGTACGAAATCCGCCCCATCCGCTTGCCCGACTGGAATTCCCGTTCTGAACGGAGGCACTTCGTCCGGCTTCGGACTTTGCGATCCCCATACCCTCCAGCCCATCAACGGATGCTGCCTACTCGAGAGAAGACCCCGTTCGATCAGCGCCCGTGCTTTCGGAATCCCCCGCAAAGCGGCTTCCGGCTCACTGCTCAATCCCGCGCCGAACAGAATCAACACGTCTAGCCCGTTGATCACTGCGGCGGCCAGGGAGGCGCTTGCTCGCATTCTCAAACGGCCTTCCTCTCCGGAAAAACTGACCTCATTCCGCCGCCAAAGGGGGAATTTGGCGACCCGTACGGGAATCGAACCCGTGTACCCGCCGTGAAAGGGCGGTGTCCTAGACCGCTAGACGAACGGGTCAGTTTTGGGGAGCGCTAAAGTATTCAGGAGGGCAGGTATTGCAAGCAGCATTTGTCGAAAAAGTTTCACCTTCCGGAAATCAGCTCGCGAGGAGGGCGGCGGCGGTGCGAACCGTTGCCCCTTCATGCACCGCAAGCACCTCACGGGCACGAGCAACCATTCGTGAGGCCTCTTCCGGAGCCTGAAGAGTCGCCGCCACAGCCTCGAATAGCCCCTCCACATCCGCAACCTGGCAGGCTCCCCCCGCTTCGTGTAAGGTCTCGGCGAGCACAGGGAAATTCCCCATTTCGGGCCCGTAGAAGACCGGTTTGCCCGCCAGGATGGGCTCGACGGGATTCTGCCCGCCCCGCGAGAGAAAGCTCTTTCCGATGACAACCACGTCGGCGAGGCAATACCACGCCTGCAATTCTCCTGTCGAATCCACTACCAGGCAATCGAATGCGTCCTGTTCGCCACTTCCAGGATCCCCCGCGCCATCAACCTGAGTATCCATCTCGGTGCGCCGGAATGGATGGAGTCCGATCTCCCGCAATACACCGACGACTTCCGCCGAACGTTCGAAATGCCGGGGAACAGCGATAAAGAAAAGATCGGGCTCGCGCTCACGGAGGCGCAGGAACACCTCTCCCAGAAGGCGCTCTTCCCCGTTGTGCGTGCTCCCCGCAAGAAAAACCCGTCGTTTTTTTCCGCCCCACAACCTCGTGAGCGCGGACTGGAAAACATCCGCGAGCGCGGGCCTTCCGCCCGGATCCCCTGGGTCGTACTTGATGGAACCCATCAGTTCAATCGCCTCGGAGCGCACGCCGATGGCGATAAATCGCACTCGATCCCTCTCAAAGGCAATGTAAACCCGATCAAGCATCGCGAACACAGGGCGCACGACAGCGCCAAACCGGACAAAGCGGTGCCCTGAGCGCTCGGATAGACGCGCATTCACGACCGAAACTTCAATTCCCCGTCGACGGGCGAGGTTGACCAGATTCGGCCAGACTTCCGCTTCCACCAGCACCAGTTTTCGAGGCGCGACCCGTGAAAGGGCGAGGCGAACAATCCAGCGGAAGTCGAGCGGATTATAGATGACCACGGCGACGTCCCCTAGCCGCTCCAGGGCGACGGCATGCCCGGTCGAAGTCGTGGTGGATATGACAAGCGGAAGCGCAGGCGATTGCCGCCGCAGTTCGGCGATGAGTTTGACCGCGATGAGGACCTCCCCCACGCTCACGGCGTGAATCCACAACGGAGCGTCATCCATTGCCTCCAAGCGATCACGCACGGCGTCGGGGTAGATTCCCAGACGCTCCCTGAAATGTCCCGCGTAGCCCCCACGCCGGATCATCTTCACGATATACCCAGGCAGCGAGCAAAGCAGGACAACCGGCAGGAGAAGATTGTAGAGGAGAAGGGCGATTCCCAAGGGCATGGGCGGAAACTCGTATCAGACGGCGAAAGGCACCAGGAAGATTACCTCGGTATCGCCGTAGCTCCGACGGTCGAGTTCTTCCCAGATGGGGCCGACATCTTTGGCGCCAGCGCGACCGGTTTCAAGCACAAGGATTCCATTGGCCGCGAATATCCGATGCAGGTCTTTCGAGGCGAGGATCTCGCGGACAAAATCCCGATCGTCGGATCCCTTCCAATAGGGAGGATCCGCAAAGACGAGATCGAAGGGCGCACGAGGTCGCTCGCGCGCGAGGAAGCGGAAAACATCGTCACACTTGAGGGTCGCGAGTTCCCCGAGACGCGCCTTCGCAAGGTTGGCGGATATCACCTCGCAGGCCTTGCGCTGGATTTCGACAAGAGTCGCGTGGGCCGCCCCCCGGCTTAGTGCCTCGATCCCCATCGCTCCCGAGCCTGCGAAAAGGTCGAGCACCCGCGCGCCCGGAACCTTTTCTCCCAGGATGGAGAAAATGGCCTCGCGCACCCTATCGGAGGTCGGGCGCGAGCCTTCGGCGGGCACCTTCAGGGGGGTTCCGCGGGCGCTACCGGCGACGATCCTCATTCCACGATGCTCTCCGAAACGGGGCGCCAACGAATTTCTGCCGCCGCTTCCCCGCCCGCCGAACGGGAGGCAAGCCCCTCGATGAACTCTCCGACGGGAATCGCGGTCCGATCTCCGGACAGCCCAATCAAGGGGGCGCCTATCGTCCCCTCCAACAAGAAATCACGGAAAAACCAATCGGTTCCCTCCAATCGGGAGAAAGGAGGCAATCCGCATGCGGCGATCGCGGGGCCCTCCCCATGCCCTTGGCCGAGGTAGGGCCGTAGCGACAAGCAAATCGCGCCCGCTTTGGTGAAAGAGCCGTTCGATTTCACCAGCAGCGCCCCCGATTGAAAAGTCGCCGATTCGAGATGCCCCTGACCGCCAGAGTAGAGAACCGCGATCTCCGCCCGATCGATCGATGCTCGCCCGGTGCCCTCAATGCCAATTACCCCGGCTAATCGATTCCTTGGAGAAATCGCAAGGAGGCCACCTTCAAGGTGTCCCGCGAGCCGCAATCGCACCTGCTCCAGAGCCTGCAGCCGGCCTTCCGCAACCAAGGCTCCGACGATTTTGCCTTCCGTGAGTGGAACAAGCACCCCCTCACCGTTGAGGGGGAGATTCGCGACATTGATACCGTCAGTCGAGACGGCGAATCGAAAGGGAACACCCGGCGTACCGGGCTGCATGACGAGCCCTCCCGTCATGACTCCATCCTCACAGACTGCCGACGCGTTGGAAAGGACCACCGTTCCACCATCGATCGCCAACTGGGCCTTCCCTCCGAAAACCTCAAGGCCGAGCGGTCCTTGAAACGCCTGGAAGCCGACTGTTCCGCGGATCCGATCATCAGCGCCCGACTCGCCCTCGACCGCAAGCCCCCGAATCCGGAAGCGTTCGGTCACGCCGTCCATCGCGTAGGCTACGATCTCCGCATCCGAAATGCTGAATCGTTCAGGAGTCCTTCGTGGATCCTCCGACTTGGCAAGGCCGGAAGGGGAGGCGGACCGCCGCATTCCGGGCGCAGGAATGGGGGGAATGGAAACATGCGGCGGAGGCCGTTCACTCTCCGGCTGAGGATCTCCCAGCATCCCGGAAGCCACCATCACTGGGTCTGGAGGGCGCTCAACGATTCGAAGCCGCATTCCCTCGAATCGGATCTCGATCAGGCGCAGTTTGCCGCGAAGCAGCGGGAGAAGAGCCCACCGAGCCTTTAGGGATGCCAATTCGCCACTCGATGCCACTCCCTCCATTCCCGCCCCGACCGAGAGCGCCCGGATGGTGACCGTCCCGAAGGGGGAAACACTCGCCTTTCCCGCCCGAACCGGACTCCCGAAAAGCCGCTCCAGATGTCCCGAGAGCCTCCGCAACCCGCCGTCAGTCTGCAAATACGCATTCAATCCAACCGTCAGAAGAAGGCCCATCGCACCGGCGAAGAGGCCGATGCGGAGCAATCTCCGGGTAATCTTTCTAATTCTCCGCACGCAAATGGGGAATCCCTGACCAATCACAGCAAAGCGCGCCTTTCATCACGCGGATCAGCCTAGAGGCAGATCACGATGGAGACGTGAAACGTTCCCACATCGTTCAACGGCGTTACCAGGCAATCCGGAGCCCAATGCCAAGAAAATCGGTATGATCCGAAAAGCCACCCTCCAGCGTGAGCCCGAGATTGTCTGTAATGCCGAACATCATACCAGCCTTTCCTCCGAGAATCGTTTCGCTCTGAAGATAGGTGAAATCGGCCGCCACGCTGAATTCAACACGCCCGAAAAGCCCCAGCTTCACTCCCGGCTCGATGTAGTACCCGAAACCATCGTAAGCGGCAGAGGGGCGCCCTTCCATCTTCCCGTAAGCGCCTCCCCCCTCAAGATAGACGGACAGCGTATCAAGGAGCGTGACACGCGCCCCCAGCCCGAGCTTGGTATCGATGAAACTGATGTCATCGTCATTGAAAATACTCTGCGCGCTCGAATACTTGAAGTCACCCGCCACATAGAGAATCGGAATCGGCGCCAGCGAGAACCCTGCATGGAATCCGTTCCCGTCATCGACCCCTTCCAAGTCGAAGTACCGTTGCTCGTAGCCGAGTTCCAGATTGGAGAATGACAACGCAGGCCCTTCAAATAGCATCTCCTGCCCCCGTGCCTCGAGCGGAGGAAGCATCACCGCACAGACGAGCGCAAGCAGCGCGGTCGAGGAGCGAATCCCCGTGACGCCAACCAATCGGTCCCGAGTTTCGGACATAAGTTTTTCAATATTCATCGTGCGGGCAAAATAATTTAAAAATTATTATTGTCAAATATGAATGACTTTTAAGAAATGAGAATCTTTTCAGGTGCCAGTCCGGAAAGGAAAAGGTCCTCGGAAGGTCAGCAGCCACGCGCTCCGCTCTCCACCGCGCGCTCTTGGAGGACCCGCATTTGTTCGTATTCCTCGGAAGTCCCATCGCCATATCCCGCAAGGTGAAGGAGCCCGTGCACCACGTACGTCGCGATCTCGCGTTCGAACGTGTTTCCATTTTCCGAAGCCTGGCGGGCCGCTGTTTCAGTACTGACCAAAATCTCCCCATGGTCAAAGGTGATCACATCCGTCGGAGTCGGATCATCCATGAACTCCGCATGCACGCGGGCAATGGTCGCGTCATCAACAAACGAAACCTCGATCTCAGCAAGCACGGCCAGCGGGACGGCGACCGAAAGGCATTGATCCCGGCAAAAGGGCAGCGACGCCAAAATCCACCTCCGGAATAATTCCAGGTCCAGCGGGTGCTTCTTCTGGTGATCGTAGACCTCGACAACTGGCATCGGACAGGTCTCGCCCGATTCCCCTTCCCTGTCGCTCACGGGAGGAGAACGCCGGTTTTCTTGCCTGCTCGTTTCGTGTCCTTTTCGACCCGCTTGGCCTTTGCCGGCCGCTTGATCTCGCCGCTCGAATCATCCTTCGGATAGCTGATCCGGTTGTGCATCATGCTTCGCAGGGTCGTCAGAAAGCTGCGCTTGATCACATTCAGTTCGAACAGAGTGAGATCGCATTCGTCGAGCTGACCGTCCTTGATCCGCGAGCCAATAATGCCGTCTATCGTCTGCTCGATTTTCTGCGGGGTCGGTTTCTGAAGGGTTCGGGAAGCGCTTTCGACGGCATCGGCGAGGCTGATGATACCACTTTCCTTGAATTGCGGCTTCGGGCCGGGATAACGGAAACCCTTCTCTCCCACGGAAGGAATGTCCTCGGCGTTCGCATTTCCCTCCTCAACCTGCTCTCGCATCTCCTCTTGCTGGTCGAGAGCGCGACGATAAAAGAAATATACAAGCGAGTTCCCGTGATGTTGCTCGATGATGTCGATGATCTCGGTATTCAGCTTGTTCTTCAGCGCGAGATCCACGCCGTCTTTCACATGGGCGATGATGACCAGAGCGCTCATCGTCGGAGTCAGGTCATCGTGCGGATTGTCTCCCTCCGCAATGTTTTCGATGAAATAGCCCGGCTTGGCCAACTTCCCGATATCGTGAAAGTACGATGCCACGCGACACATCGTGGCATTTGCGCCGATACTTTCGGCCGCGGCTTCCGCGAGGTTCGCGACGACGAGGCTGTGATGGTAGGTGCCCGGCGCCTCCAAGGTCATGCGCTTCAGCAGCGGGTGATTGAGGTCCGACAACTCGATCCACGAAATGTCGGTCGTTATCTTGAAGACGGGCTCAAGTAGCGGAATGAGCCCCCCCACGGCAACGGCGGTGGCGATCGCGGTCAGCAGGCCGGTCAGTGCCTGTTTGCCCGTCATGTCCCAGTCCACCGTCGCCACCTCCCGGAGAATGCCAGGAGCCAATTGCCCGAGCACAAGACCCAGCGCAAGCACCGTGACGCCGACGTAGAAGCCGGCGCGCAGGAAGCGGCTGCGTCGGCGGACCTGACCGGTCACGTAGACGGCGACGAAGCCCCCGATGAGACTGGATATGTTGAAGAGCACCGCCTCCGACGTATTCATGAGGAGGGTGCCGAAAAGGCTGCCATAGACCGTGGCGAAAATGCCGATATTCCTCCCGATCAAAATACACAGGAGCATCGGAGCCAGCGCGTAGGGCAGGAGGAAGAACTTGAAGTTCGCTTCCGGGGTATCGAACTGGTTCGCGCGTGTTACCCGCGAAATGATCTGGATCAGCGCGAGGTGCAGGAGGATCGCCCCGAAAACCAGCAGCACCCGGCTGTTTCGCCGGAAAATATCGCAGTGGTTCACGTAAAGGTGCACGATGGCCGTTCCGAAAATCATCCCCGCCACGATGACGGCGTTCCACGGACTCGATAGGAAGCGTCCGCGGTCCACAGGCGCGTAATAGACGAGCGCGCCCAGTCCCGCCATAAATGCCAGGAGCAGAAGCGTCCGCAGCACCGTGCTTTCGCGCAGTCTTTCGAAGAGTTCGTTTTCGCTCTGTTTTCTCCGCGTCCGACCGCAGGAAAGCCCGCGGCGTTTCAGTTGGAGTCGCTTGAGTGCCTTGAACATGATGATCGGCGGAATCCCGGGGGGAGGAACGGGAGGAGCGCACGAGTGGGCGATCCGTGGGGGAACATACGCCAGTTAGTGGAAATGCGGCAAATCTTGGATTTCAGGAAAATGGGCGGAATCTCGATGCCCGGCGGAAAATGTGGACGGGATCGGGGGAAATTGCAATCCTTCGTGAACGCAATCTTTCGCGAGCCTGGGCGCACGCAGCGCTCTGGCTTGTTCCTTTCCCGGAGGCAACCCGAGTCCCCCCCGCGACCGGCGCAAGGCGACGCCTTCCGGAATTCGCGTGCACCGAGCCTTGTCCGGGCTCGGGAGATGATTCAAAGCCCATCCCTTCCTCGAAGGGAAAGCCAGATTTGCGAGCCTACCCGCCCGTTATCAGGAGGAGGAATTTCAAAACGAACCGAGATCCGACAAGAGATCGGAAAATACGCCTCGCCGCCATCCCCCCTCGTCTTCCTCAGCCTCCAAAATCCTCCCCCGCCCTTCCCTTTTCATAGGCCCCGATGATGCGCTGGACGACCGGATGCCGCACGACATCGCGTTTCGCAAAATGGACAAATGCCACACCCTCGACATCATTGAGCAAGCGCATCGACTCCAGAAGGCCGGACCACTCCCGTTTTTTCAGGTCGATCTGGGTGGGATCGCCGGTGACGACGCACCGGGACTGCGTGCCGAGGCGGGTGAGGAACATGAACATTTGCTCGCGCGTCGTGTTCTGCGCCTCGTCGAGGATGATGGCCGCGTTGTTAAGGGTGCGCCCCCGCATGTAGGCGAGCGGAGCGATCTCGATCATCCCGCGCTCGATGAATTTCTCCACCTCATCGGGCTCCAGCATGTCGTAAAGGGCGTCATAGAGCGGACGGAGATACGGAAGGATCTTCTCTTTCAGGTCACCGGGAAGAAAGCCGAGTGCTTCGCCAGCCTCGACGGCGGGGCGAGTGAGAATGAGGCGATTCACGTGCTTCGCCTTCAGCGCGGCAAGGGCCCCGGCCATGGCGAGATAGGTCTTGCCGGTGCCGGCCGGACCGACCCCGAAGACGACATCGTGCTTTTCCATCGCCCGCAGATACTCCATCTGGCCGAGAGTCTTCGGACCTACGGAAGGCCGGGTTCCGGAACCGAGGAGCCGGTAGGAAAGAAGAGCGTCCAGATCGGAAAGGGCGTCGCTGCCACCCGCGCCCTCACGCGCCAGTTCAAGGGCGATTCGGAAAGTCTGTTTGTGGATCTTCGCACCCCCCCGGCGGGAGGACTCAAGCTGCCGGAACACCTGGCTTGCCCGCTCGATGTTTTCCTCCGGGCCTTCGAAACGAATCCATGCGTCCCGGGTCATCGCCTTCACGTCGAGCGCGGTCTCCAACTCCTTCAGGAGGGAA
Organism: Verrucomicrobiales bacterium; assembly: GCA_024641425.1. GTDB lineage: Bacteria > Verrucomicrobiota > Verrucomicrobiia > Verrucomicrobiales > DEV007 > JAHEDC01. Next base: position 10,163 of record JAHEDC010000101.1, read on the forward strand.
AGATCGTCCGCGAAAAGCGATTGCAGAAAATGCGCGTTCTCGAATTCCAGCGTCCTCGTTTCCATGGCTTCGTCTGTCCTCTAACCCTGCGGCACATCCGCACCGCCCGCTTCGGCGGATTGCGGCCCGGTCACCGAGAGCACCATTGCGACAAGAGAGGCGCAAGTTTCATGAATTTCATCGAGAGCCACCGACGTGATCCCCCTGTCACTCCCCGTCATCGATCCCTCGATCTTGCCCAACCCCTCGGCGAGCACATTGAGTCGGGCGGCCCCGGGCGATTTCTCCCGGATCCGGGCGAGAACGGAGGTAAAATAGCGGACCAGCTCAGGTTGGTTGAGCAATTCCGCCTTATCGCTTGTGAAGGCACGCGAAATCAGCGCGGTCACGGCTTCAGTCCCTCGCAGCCAGCCTCCGATGCTCACCAGTTCCGCGAGCTCTTCGTCCCGCATTCGCAGCATGGTCGCACTTACGGTTTCCTGCACTTTGTCCAGTTCAGCGCGGATCGTCGGCCAATCCCCCGCCCTCGCGCCATCAAAGATACTCTGGCAATGGCGCACAACCGCATCGCGCAAACCAAGGGTCTCTGCGGTTTGAAGGACCAGTCGCCCAGCGGCCTCGATCCCCTCCGCGTTCTCAGCCTGCACGGCGACGAATCCGTCGGCGACCGCCACACCGAAAATGAGGGCGACCTGGCTCCGCTCACGGAAGTTCCCTCCTCCCCTTCGGCGGATCTGGTCTTTCCAGCCGGATTCGCCGAATTTCTCCAAAACCCCGAAGACTTCGCTCGGGACTGGAACGAGAACCTTTTCGACCACCGTCGCCGGGAAATCCTTCAAATCCAGAGGCCCGTCCCCCAGCGCCTTGCCGGGTTCGTCGCTCCCCGCAGCCGGATAGGCCGCAACGCACAAAAGGGCGGCGAGCGCGCCGATGGCACGACCGCGAGACGAATAACCCGTGCGTGAAAGGAACATGGAGAGGAGAAACGATCAACTATCCTATACGCCCGCACTCGGCAATTGCCAGACCTTTCGACTCGGCCCCGCGGTTTCCGGACACCTCGGAAACCGCCTGTCGTCGCTCCCTCGCACGACGGCAATCGCTTTCGGCTTGCGGCGCTTCAGGTCGCGGTTCATCGTCCCTCCGTGTCGTCCGCATCTACTTCCGAAGTCCCTCACTCCCGCCACCCGATTGAAGCCCTCAAGGCACTGCGGGATTCCCTGCGGCGCCATACCGCGCGGGCGCCATTGAGCCGAGTCTGGCTTTCCCCATCCGCCCGGATGATCCTGAACGGGCTCGACGGGCGCATTCGAGCCTTTGAACGCGGGGAGTTTCCCACCCCTTCCGCTCCGGAGCCAGCGATCATGATCGCCGAGCCGCCGAGGATCGAAGCTCCGGAACGAACGCAGGCGATGCCCGATCCGGAGCCTTCTCGGCCCCGTCCCCCTTCCCCTGTCCTGGAAGACAAATGGATGCGTTTGGCCTCCGTCCGCGTCCGGGCCGAACGCTGTCCGCGCTGCCGGGGTTTGGACTCGCTCCGCGAAAAGATGGTCTTCGCGGCCGGCAGCCCGAACGCCCGGATCATGTTCATCGGTGAAGCCCCGGGTGCCGAAGAGGAACGCCGCGGGGAGCCATTCGTCGGCCCGGCGGGCGCCCTTCTCGACAAGATCATCAACGCGATGGGCCTCCAGCGCAGCGATGTCTACATCTCGAACATCGTGAAATACCGCCCGCGGATCGACGATGGCTCGCGCCAGGGAGAATCGAACCGCAAGCCAACCCCCGAAGAGATGTCCGCTTCCATCGATTACGTTCTCGAGGAGATTGAGATCGTCGATCCCGACGTCATCGTCGCTCTCGGTGGCACGGCCATGGAGGGCCTGCTCGGGCTCCAAGGGAGCGTCTCGTCCCAAAGGGGACGACTTCAGGAATTCAGGGGAAGGAGTGTCCTCATCACCTATCATCCCTCCTACTTGCTCCGCAATCCCGCGCCTTCCGAGAAGCGAAAAGTCTGGGAGGACATGAAGTTGGTCCTCGCCCACCTCGGCATGCCGGTTCCGCAAAAGTAACGCCTTCCCTTACCGGTCACTTGAAAAGATCGCTTTCCTTGTTCCCGCCACTGATCAGGTAGGCCAGCAAATCCAGCACGTCGTCCTTGCTCATCATATTGAGGAGACCGGGAGGCATCATGGAGACGGGAGACGGCTTGATCGACTCGACTTCCGTCTGGTTCACATTCACCATCGAGTCCGGATCGAGCATGTTATCGTTCACCATAACGGTGTCACCATTGAGGTTGACGATGCGGCCCACCACCTGACTTCCATCCTTTCTGGAAAGAATCACCGAGCCATACTGATCGCTGATTTCCTTACTCGGCTCAATAATCGATTCCAGAAGGTCACGAGGACTAAAGCGACCGCCGACTCCCGTGAGATCCGGACCGATGGCACCGCCATTGCCATCGAAGCGGTGACAGACGTAACAGGTCCCGACGCCGAAAAGATTCCGCCCGTTCTCGAAATTCCTCCCACCTTCCAGTCCTGCCGCGATCACATCTTCAAAATCCTTCACACTGTAGGCCTTCACAAACTCACGCGCGCCGAACGTGTAAGGCGACGCCTTGGCCTCGGGTTGCGCCTCGATGATCGGCTTGAGCGATGCGAGTTCATCGGCGGACAAGGACTCGACGGCGCCTTTCTTGATGTCAGCGACAAAAAGTCCGAAACTCGCACCGCCCCGATAATTCGCGGCTTTGAGGAACCACTGGAAATACCGTTCACGCAATTCCCTCGTCCATCCCGACTTCACGAGACGAAGGTTCTTGGCATAGGCGATCTGCTCCTGTTGGGTCGGCGCCGCGTCGAGAAGCGCCATCGTCCTGGGGGTCGCCTCCGGGATGTCGAGATAGGCGAACATCTGGGAAAGCTCAATATCCAAACGGCTGTCCCCACTCGGGTAATGACCGAAAAGATGGGCGAATACCTTGGTTCTCTCAGATTCGCCGGCTCCCCCCATCCGGGTAAAGACAAGACTGTAATCCCGGACAAGATCCAAACGCCCCTGCGCGTCCAACGTGTCCCAGGGAATCGCGGCGAGGGTGTTCACAATGGCCGGCTTCAGCCTGGCCTCCCCGACGCGCGCGAGCGCCATGAGCGCGGTGAGTAATGCCCGGGGATTGGTTTCGGCCAGAGCGCGATCCTGCCAGGTGGCGACCGGATTGTGCTCCAGTGCGACGCGGGCCGCAAAACGCAGGAACCGATCATCGTGTCCCAAGGACGGCCACGCCGCCTCGACCGCCCTCTCATCGGGGCCGAGATGGTAAGCCTCCAAGGCGCGGCGTCTTACCGCGAGTTCACTCGGCGGCGTCGCATCCGGAACCGCCACGGGCTCCGGACCGTTGTAAGTCACTCGATAAACCCCCGACTGCACCCGGCGGCCTCCGACCGTGAAGTAGAGCGCGCCATCCTTCGGATTCACTTCGATGTCGGTAAGTGGCAAGGGTTGCGCGCTGATGAATTCCTCGAACTCCGCCGCATAACTCGCTCCGCTCGGTTTCAAGTGAACCGCGTAGAGTTTTCCATAACTCCAGTCACAGATATAAAACGCATCCTGGTACTTGGCGGGAAACTTGGCTCCGTAGCCGAAGGCAACTCCGGTCGGAGAACCCGGGCCAATATTCACCACCGGAGGGAGGCTATCGCCGTAATACTCCGGCCACTTGCCCGAGCCATTACGCCAGCCAAATTCCGATCCGCTCGTCACATGACAGACCCGCGTCGGGCGATACCATGGAGTATTCATGTCCCACTCCATGTCCGCGTCATAGGTGAACATCTCGCCTTCCCGGTTAAATCCGATGTCGTATTGGTTGCGGAAACCGGTGCTCACCAGTTCCCAGTCCTTGCCGTCCGGATCCGTCCTTGCAATCCAACCACCGGGAGCCATGACACCTTTCATGAATCCCCTTCCATAGATACGGGGAAGCAGCAGATCCTCGCCCCACACGCGCGGCACCCGAGAACGGTCGACTTCCGTCACCGCCGTCTGATCGCCCACCACGACATAAAGCGACTTTCCGTCGGGACCGCGCACGACCGCGTGCGGGCCATGCTCGCCCCCCTCGTTCGCGAACTTGCGAAGCAGCTCCACCTTGTCGAAGGCATCATCTCCATCGGTGTCCCTGACCCGGTAAAGCCCGCGCCCCTCGTAGGCATCGTTGGCCTGAACGAGGTAGAGACTATCAAAGGCATACACCAACCCCTGCGCCTGCCCGATCTTCACCGCGATGTTCTCGACCTTCGTATCCTCCGCCGTCGCTCCGGGAGTAAGCCGGTAGAGACCACCATACTGATCGGAACAGATAAGGCGTCCTTTCGTATCAATGGTCATCGCGACCCAGGATCCTTCCTTATCCTTCGGCACGGAATAGAGCCGCTCAACCCTGAAGCCCTCCTTGATCCGCATCGACTCCACGGCAGTGGCCTCGGGAGCGGCCGGACAAGGATGCGTTAGGAGGATCGCGACCGCGACGGCGGCAGCAGGACGAAGAAGCGACAATCGGGATTTCATGGCGGCCATCCTAGCACAACCCGGCGTTCGAAACAGCTTGAAATCCTCTGCCGGACGCAGGTGCCCCTACGGAAACCGGGGAGCATCTCGCGACGCCCCCCGGCTTCTCGTGCAGAATTTCGCTGGTCTCCCCCAGCCCTAGTAGCGGCCCTTTCCGCGGTCACGGTCGCGATACCCTCCCTCGCGATCACGGTGGCTCCCCTCGCGCTCGCGGTAGCCACCTTCAC
>JAHEDC010000564.1 GCA_024641425.1 Verrucomicrobiales bacterium
GCGGGCTGAAGGGGCGGGACCTGGCGGGGATCGGGATCGGATGCCCCGGAGTGGTGAACCCCGAGCGCGGCGTCCTCTACCATGCGCCGAACCTCGGCTGGAACGATGTCGCCGTCGGCCCGTCGCTGGAAAAGGAATTCGGCTGTCCGGTCGCGGTGATGAACGACGTGGACGCCGGTATCTACGGGGAATACCTCTTTGGCGCCGCCAAGGGATCGCGCTCGGCGCTCGGTGTTTTCCCCGGCACCGGGATCGGCGCGGGCTTCGTCTACGAGGGCCGGATTTTCACCGGGCGCAGCACGACGTGCATGGAAATCGGGAACCTGCGCCTTTTCACCACGAGTCTCGCCTGCCCGCGCGACGAGCCGGTTTCGCTCGAATCCATCGCCAGCCGACTCGCCGTTTCCTCGGCCGCCGTCGTCGAGGCCTATCGGGGCAACGCGCCCTACCTGATGGCCAACAGCGGCACTGACATCCGCGCGGTGAAGAGCGGGGCCCTGCTCGCGGCCGCCGAGAACGGCGACGAGGCCATCGCGCGCATCGTCGACAACGCGATCTACTATCTCGGCGTTGGCATCGCGGGCGCGGTCGATCTGCTCGCGCCGGATATCGTCGTGCTCGGCGGCGGACTGGTGCAGAAAATGCAGTCGCTCTTCCTCAAAGGTGTCACCGAGACGGTGCGGAAAATTTCCTCGCCCGAGATTACGGCCGGGATGAAGATCGTGGCCGCGAAGCTCGGCGATGACGCGGCCGTGCTCGGCGCGGCGGCCTCCGCGCGGAGCCGGCACCTCGACGCCGCTTCCGCGAGCGCCTGATTTCAGTATGACGAAAAAAGCGACTTTACCGATCCAGAACCGCGAGCTGACCTGGCTGGAATTCAACCAGCGCGTGCTCGACCAGGCGGCGGATCCGAAAACGCCGCTGCTGGAGCGGGTGAAGTTCCTTGCCATCAGTGCCTCGAACCTCGACGAGTTTTTCCTCGTCCGGGTCGGCGGACTCGTCATGCTGGAGGCCGCCGGCTCGCGCACCCGCGACCCGGCCGGCTTCACCGTCACCCGCCAGCTCTCGCTCGTGCGGCAGCGGGTCGAACTGATGGTGCGCGAGCAGGCCCGCGTCCTCAACGACATGCTCGTCCCCGCGCTCGCGAAGGAAGGCATCCGCCGCCTCGCCATCAGGAATCTTCGCCGCGACGAGATCGAGCGGCTTCACGACTATTTCGAGCACTCGGTGGCTCCGCTCGTGACCGCCCTCGCCGTCCACGACGACGGCCCGGTGGCACGCCCGCCGGCGTTGCAGCTCATTCTCGGCTGCGAGCTGCTCAAGCTTTCGCGCGGCGGAAGGCAGTCCTCGCGCTGGGCGCTTGTCACCATTCCGCCGAAACTCCCGCGCTTCGTGCCCGTGCCCCGGGGTTCCGGTTACCATTTCGTCCTTCTCGAGGACATCGTGGCTCACTTCGCCGGGATGCTTTTTCCGGGAGAAACCCTCGGCGAGCAGACCGTCTTTCGCATCACCCGGAATGCCGACATCGCGGTGAACGAGGAGGGCGCGGTCGACCTCGCGCGGGAAATGGAGGCCATGCTCGCCGAGAGGAGGATGAGCCGCACCATCCGCCTAGAAGTCACCAAGGGCTGCCCCCGCCGCCTCCTCGACCGCCTCCGCGGCATTTTCGGAACCGACACACGCATGGTCAACCGCTCGCAGGCCCCGGTCGATCTCGCCGGTTACATGGCCCTCGGAAATCTCCTCGGTTTCGAGAAGCTGAAGGACGAACCCTGGAATCCCCAGCCGCATCCGGCCATCCTGCCCGACGAAACGATCTTCGAAACGCTCGAACGCACCGATCTTCTCCTCTACCACCCCTACGACAGCTTCGATCCCGTCCTCCAGCTCATCGAGCAGGCCGCCGACGATCCGGAAGTTGTCGCGATCAAGCAGACGCTCTACCGCACCGCCCGCAACAGCCGCATTATCACCGCCCTCATCCGCGCGGCCGAGAACGGCAAGCAGGTCACGGTCATCGTCGAGTTGAAGGCCCGCTTCGACGAGGCCCGCAACCTCCACCGCGCCGACGCCCTGGAGAACGCGGGCGTGCAGCTGATCTACGGCGTCGCCGGCTACAAGACGCACTCGAAGATCCTCATGGTCGTGCGGAAGACCCCGGACGGAGAAATGCGCACCTTCCTCCACTTCGGCACCGGCAATTACAACGAGTCCACCGCCAATCTCTACACCGACGTGAGCTATCTCACCTGCCGGAGCGATTACGGAATGGAAGCCGTCGCCTTCTTCAATGCCCTGACCGGAGAATCGGAGGCCGCGCCCGGCGCCCACCTCTGCGCCGCACCGCATTTCCTCCGCCGCCGCTTCCTCGACCTCATCGCCGAGGAGACAACCAACGCGAAGGCGGGGAAGACCGCGCGCATCGTCGCGAAGATCAACAGTTTCCAGGATGCCGAGATCATCGCCGCCCTCTACGAGGCCTCGAAGGCGGGCGTCACCATCCGGCTCAACGTCCGCGGCATCTGCTGCCTCGTCCCCGGCCTGAAAGGCATCAGCGAGAACATCGAGGTCACCAGCATCATCGACCGTTTCCTCGAACACGCGCGCATCTTCTATTTCCACCGGAAAGGCAAACCCGCCGTCTTCATCTCCAGCGCCGACTGGATGGAACGCAACCTCGACCGGCGGGTCGAACTCCTCGTCGCCATCGACGATCCCGACGTCCAGCGACGCCTCGTCAAGCTCCTCACCCGCCATTTCAAGGACAACGACCACGCCTACCGGCTCGAATCCGACGGCACCTACGCCCGGATCAAACGCCCCCGCGCCGAACGCCGCTACCGTGCCCAGCGCGAATTCTTCCTCCGGGCCCGCAAGCGCATCGAAACCGTCCGCAAACGCCCCGGGAAATACCATCAACCCCACCTGCCGCCCGGAGTGGAAAACGGAGAAGAGCATCATTAGCATCGATCCGCTTCAATGAGTACCTGACCATTATCACCCTCCGCGAGCCCGATTATTTTATTTGCCCGTAATTTCAGAAAGCATTGACAATTCATCTGGTATTTGTAATAAATGCTTGAATTATGAAACCGGCAATTCTTCTAGCCAGCCCAATTGTCCGCAAGCGACTCGCCGCGCGAAAGACGATGCGTGCCCTGAAGTCGTTGGATGTGAAGGCGCTCTCGCCCGTTGATCGGGCGTTTTTGAGGTTGGCCCTCGAGGTTTTCTCGAAGGACGAGCGAGGAAAAGCACTCGCTCACATCGAGTAGGGGCCGGTGATCCCCGGCGAATCGCCGCGATGAAATGGCGTCGTCGAGGGACGTAAGAGGTCCGTGCGGGGGGGGCACGAACGGGAATTCCCGCGTGATGTTTTCGCTCCAAAACGTCAGGTAACGGTGAAACATTCCCGTTTACCTCGATGACCCTTCCCGGAAACACCTCTTCCTTTCTGACGACCCGCTGGACGCGGGTCGTGCTGGCGAAATCGGATTCCGAGGATGGCCGGAAGGCGCTGGCCGATCTGTGCGAGGCCTATTACGAACCGGTCGTTACGTTCCTCCGCTGCGCCCTCCGCGATGCGGACGCAGCGAGGGAGTTGAGCCACGCCTTCTTTTCCGAGATGCTCGCGGGCGGCACAATCTCGACGGCGGAACAAAGCCGCGGACGCTTCCGCTCGTATTTGCTCGGGGCGGTGAAGCATTTCCTCTCGCACCACCGCGAGGCCCAAACGCGGCTGAAACGCGGCGGGGGGAAGATCCCGGTCTCGCTCGACGACGCGGAGGCACGGGACTTTCCCGATGCCTCCCGGCTCTCTCCCGACGCCGCCTTCGACCGCCAATGGGCGGTGACGGTGCTGGCGCACGGACTGGAGGCGCTGCGACTCGCATGCCAGGCCGAGGACAAGGAGGCCTTCTTCGAACGGGTG
>JAHEDC010000565.1 GCA_024641425.1 Verrucomicrobiales bacterium
ACTCAGGCGCGCGACGAGCAGGCGGTAGGCCTCGATCATTACCTTCGGGTTGGAGGCCTTCATCGAGAACACCAGCGCGTGGTAATCGTTCTCGCGGGCGATGCGGGCGAATTCGAGCGCGCTTTCGACCATGCCGAGCGGCGTGTCGCCGTAGCGGTTCATGATGCGGTCGCTCAGGCTGCCGTGGTTCGTCCCGATCCGCATCGCAACCCCGCGTTCCAGACAAAGCGCGACGAGCGGCGCGAACTGCTCGCGGATGCGTTCGATTTCCTCCTCGTACTGCGCGTCGGTGTATTCGCGCACCGCGAATTTCTTCGAATCGGCGTAGTTGCCGGGATTCACGCGCACCTTCTCGACCCACTGCGCGGCTTCGAGCGCGGCGTCGGGTTTGAAATGGATGTCGGCGACCAGCGGCACGTCGCAGCCCCGTGCGAGGAGGCCGGCCTTGATGTGTTCGAGGTTCGCGGCATGGCGCACCGTCTGCGCGGTGATCCTGACAATCTCACAACCGACCGCGACGAGTCCGAGCGTTTCCTCGATGCAGGCCCCGGTGTCAAGGGTGCTCGAAGTGAGCATCGACTGCACGCGCACCGGGTTGGCCCCGCCGACGCCGACATGGCCGATTCGCACCTCCCGGGTTGGGCGGCGGTGGTAGTGGAAAGGGTTCGGGCAGAAGGGCAGAGCGTTACTCATTCAGGAAGAGTAAGGGCGCGCCGCCCGGAGTCAATTCTCACGCGCCATTCGCCTTGACCACCTGGGCGCGGTCGAAGGTCATGGTCCGCGCCTTGCCGGGCAGTTGGTCCTTGGTGTCGAAGATCGTGATGAAGATCATGAAGCCAAAGAGCAGGAGCGCGCATCCGGCCTGCACGTATTCGAGCACCTTCATTTCAAGCGACGGCGTCTTGACCGGGCGGCGACGGATGATGTCGACAAGGGCGAGCGTGATGTGGCCGCCATCGAGGACGGGGAAGGGCAGCATATTGAGCAGGGCCAGGTTCACGTTCAGGACGATGCTGAACCAGAGTGCCATGCGAAGCCCCCACTCCGGGTTGTCGAGGAAGCGGTAGTAAAGGCCGCCGATTCCTACCACACCGCTCATCTGGGTGACACTCACATCGGATTTCCGATCCGTGAGCGAATCGAGGGTGCGGAAGATCATCTTCCCCGATTTCACCGTCTCGGTGATCGGATTCGGATGCTCGATGGTGAACTTCGACTGTGTCGCGAAGGCGATCCCGATCGAGGGGTCCTTGAAGTCGCCCGTCGCCGGCGCGACCGGGGTCACTTCAAAGGCCAGCGGCTTCCCGTCCCGCTCGACGACGATTTTCACCTTGCCCTCAGTGGAGCGGATTTCGGCGGAAACGATTCCGAAGCTGCGCACCGCCTTGCCGTTGATCTCGACGATGCGGTCGCCTGCCTTCAGGCCGACGATCTCCGCCGGGCTGTCCTTGATCACGCCGCCGACAAGCACCGCTTCAAGCGCCGGATCGACGCCGATATCGCGGAAGGCCTTCCGTTCCAGGGCCGAGGTGTCCTCGATCTCGTAGCCCGACTCGATCGTAATCTCCTTGCCGTCCCGTTTCACGAGGAATTCGATCTTGTCCCCCTTGCTATGGACGATGCGCTCCCGCACCGAGTCGATCGCGCCCTCCCAGCCGCTTACCTTCACTCCATTCACCGCGAGAACCTCATCCCCGATCTGGAAGCCAGCCTCGGCCCCGGGCATGTCGGGATCGACCCAGCCGACGGTCGTCGTCTTCTCCAGCGCTCCGACCGGCTTGCCCACGCCCCACACGATGAGGGCGAAGAAAAGGGCGAGCCCGAAGCTGAAAAGCGGGCCCGCGAAGGCAACGATGATCTTGTCCAGTGGCGAGATCTTCGGCAGCGGCTCGCCGCCATCCTCGGACTTGCCCTCGATCGTATCCATCGGCGCCATCTGCGGGAGCGCGACGAAGCCACCGAACGGGATCGTGCCCAGGCCGTACTGCACGCCGTTGATCGTCTTCTTCCAGATCGGTTTTCCGAACCAGATCTGGAACTTCTCGATCTTCAATCCGCGCCAGCGGGCCGCGAGAAAGTGGCCCCACTCGTGCACCAGAATCATCAGGTTGAAGATCAGGATGACGGCGAAGAGCAGGATGATGACTTTTCCGATGACGAGAAGAGTGGCCATAAAATGCGCGGGGCTTGCCCGAAGAAAATACGAAAAACGATAATTACCCGGATTTCCCGGACGCGAAATATACCACCCCCCGGCCCCAGTGCAATCGCGGGCGCGGTGGGGCCTTCACTCCACGCCCTTCGTTTCCTCGTCGGTCCTGCTATTTTCGAATGGAGATTCTTGTCTTTTGAGCTTCCGACCAATAGAAGCAGGTTCCAGCGACGAAATCCCACTCCCCAACATTTTGGATTTCAGCCCCGTTTGGCGTCCCTCGGAGATCGGCGAGCTGGAGAATCGGGACTGGAATCTCTCCAAGGAATAAAAAGACGGAATAAAAAGACAGGACAGAATGGCACTAAGTTAAGCGAAGGGGCCCCAAAGGGGCAAAACAAGCCAGCCCAAGGCAACGCCCTGGGTATGAATGATTTAGATATCCAGCCCCAAAGGGGCGTCACAACCGAGGCTGACCGGCAAACTTTCTTATCTTAGTGCCATTGAAGACAGGACAGTAATTGGAACACCCGCGGTTTCGGGAAGGGCTTACCCGGGTGCAGGTGCGGATCGTGGGTACCACTTGAGGTGAGCTAGATTTCTAGACCACGAACTAAGAGAATCAAGCCATGAGAACGTCAACACCACGCAAGCAATACACCCCCGAGTTCAAAGCCCAGGCCATCGAGCTTCTGGAGGTCGGCAGACCCGTGGCGGAAACTCGCCGCCGAACGGCCCGGAGCGGACGACCTGCGGGCGCTACGAGAACAAAACAACAGGACCAAAACAAAAGAAAACAACAGGACAGGACAGTAATTGGAAAACAACTTGCGCCAAGGACGTTTTGGGAGCCGGGAAAGTGCTCTTCTGCCTTGGTGGGTGGCCAGTTGGACTGGTCGTGAAGACCTTCGATGCGACAGAAAAGGGGCTTCAGTCGGCGATGCGGGCGTTTTTCATGGCCCCATATTCCTGACAAACTCCGAGTAGGTGACGAGTACTTTTGACGCCCTCATCTTTCGAATCACGACCGCGTTCGTTACTGCGAGGAACGCTCCCGCGAAGCAGATGATGGCGGGAATCTTCATTTTGGAAGCCCACGTCATCGCCGCTGCCACCAGCAGGGTTCCTGCCGTGCCGAGCGCTAATCCGAGCATCAGGAAAGAATAGCCGTCTCCCACGTGATTGGCATACGGTTCCGATCCGTAGCGGAGATAAAGTTGATAGCGGTAGAGGCACTCTGCCCAGAGATATCCCAAGGGGACTAATCCACAGACCATCACGAATACGGTGATCCATCGCTTCAATTCTCGGAGAATAGGATTGTTCGGAGAGGGGTGCTACTTTCGTTTCACCGCCTTGCGCCTCGCGAGGGAGGAGCGTTGGGCGCTCCGGGTGGCGAGACGGTGGAGCCAGTAGGGGAGATTGACGAAGAAGATGAGGAGGCAGGCGATGTTCTGCTCGAAGGTGAGGCGCATGACGTAGATGGCGCCAAGGTGGAGGATGATGAGGAGGACGCCGAGGGCGAAGGCGAGGCGGCGGCCATAGAGGCCGAGGAAGCCGAAGAATTCCGCGAGGAGGCCGGGGCCGAAGAGGACGACGGCGAGCATCGGGTGGTCGGTGACGAGCCGGCGGATTGTCTCGGCCCATTGCGGGGCGTCGTGGGAGAGGTTGTTGTAGTAGTCCTGGCTCCAGGTTTTCTCCAGATCGACGCCGATTTTCCGCAGATCCCAGATCCACGCGCCCTGGGAGCGGAGGAGCTTGGTGACGGCGGTGG
>JAHEDC010000102.1 GCA_024641425.1 Verrucomicrobiales bacterium
TACTTGCCGTGCTACCCGGTCTCTTGCTTTCCATCGACCCGGTGGTGGCGGTGGGAGCGGGTTGGGTGGCTCAGGTTGCCGCCGACGAGCCGGTCGCGTGGTGGCGGTTTGAGCAGGACGACACGCGACTGAAACCGTTGGGCAAGGTCGAGTTCGTGCCTGGTCCCGGCGAGGATGTCTCGCGGAATCTCCCGACCGATAACCGTGCCGCTGCCTTTGGCGGCAAAGGGGCCGCCTTCGAGGTGCCGGATGCGGAAAACCTACGATTCGCCGACGGGGACCCGATTACGATGGAAGCCTGGGTGCGTCTCGACGGCGGGGCGACGACTCCTTATATCGTCGGCAAGGGACGCCTCACGCCATCGACCGAGAACCAGAACTGGGCGCTGCGATTGATGAAGGTGGGTGCGGATTTTCGGATCAGTTTTCTGTTCCGAAGCAGAGGGGACGGGGGCGTGGAGGAGGCGTTCCATCGCTGGAACAGCAAGGCCGGGATCGCGCCGGGCCCACTTTGGCATCACGTGGCGGTGCGCTATCGTTTCGGCGAACCGGAAAGCATCCGGGGCTTTCTCGATGGCGAGAAGACCGACGGGACCTGGGACATCGGCGGGGCAACGAAACGCGAGCCGGTCGTGGATGACGCGAGGGTTTGGATCGGGTCGTCACGGGGAGGGGAGGACGGGAATTCGTGGCGCGGTGCTCTTGACGAAGTGGCGATCTACCGGAGCCTTCTCCCGGACGGGACGCTTGCGGCGCGCGTGGACTTCGGGCCCGGAGTGCCGGCTCTGGATTGGACTTCGGTGGGAGACGGGGAAGTGCGCGTCGAGGTTTTCAGCGGACTCGACGGGCACGCTTGGCCGCGCCGCCTCGACGCCGTGCCGGAGACGCTTGACGCCTCCGCGCTGTGTCTTCTCGATCTCCCGGAAATATACACCGAGCACGGAAGTCGGCGGCGGCGGGGAGAAACGCTGATCCGCATGGCGGCGCGGGTCGATTTTCCCGAAGGTGAGCGGCAATTGCTTTTGCGCGCACCAAGTCTCAGCCGATTATGGGTCGACGACCAGGTGGTGGCTGAGACACCCGCCTATCAGATGAGCAGTGATGCCCATCAATCAATGCGTCCGGCGGCCGAGGATGCGGCGTTTCCCCGGGCGCGGCTGGGGACGCGGGATCAGGTTGTCGCCTTCACCTCTCCGGGAGGGCAGCATGAGATTATCCTCGAGGCCGTCATCGGACACGCGAAGACGCGTTTCACCCTTGGCGAATTGCTGCTTGCGACTCGGGATGGCGATGGCTGGAATTTGCTGACACCGGAGAAGGCGGAAGCGATTCCCTTCACCGCTGAGGGATTCGAACTCTATCGTCAGGCGCAGGCGACGGCGTTCGCCACCGTGACCGAGGCGCGTCGTCGCGAGGCGCGTGCCCGTTTCGCGCCGGAATGGGAGGAACGGCACGCGGCCGCCCGCGCTTACGTGAAGGGGCTCCCGCCGATTCCCGTGCCCGCTTTGCCGGAAGGGAGGGAGGCGAAGAATCCGATCGATCATTTCCTCGGGGAGAAAATCCGCGCTGCCCTCGAATCCGAGGTCGGCCTCAATCCCTCCGGCGCCCTTGCCCGGGAAAGCCTGGCGCTTCTCGAAGACCAATGCTTTCGCTGCCACGGGCAGAAGGACAAAGGCGATTTGCGCTTGAACGCGCGGGCGGACGCACTCGTCGCCGGCGAGTCCGGGGTTCCGGCCATCGTGCCGGGAGAGCCCGACCAGAGCGAGGTGCTGCGGCGTGTCCTCGCCGATGACCGGGACGAGCGCATGCCTCCGAAAGGCGACGGGCTTGGCGCCGAAGAGGTGGGCCTGCTCCGGAATTGGATTCGGGCGGGCGCACCGTGGCCGCATCGCGCGAAAGCGGTGCGCATCCCTCCCTTGCTCGACGACGCGTCTTTCCTCCGACGGCTCTACCTCGACACTGTTGGAATTCTTCCCACGCCGGAGGAAATCCGCGCCTTCCAGGTCGATGCCGCGCCGGACAAGATCGGGCGACGCGTCGACGCCTTGCTCCGGAATCCGCGGAATGCCGACCATTGGACGGGTTATTGGCAGGACGTGCTCGCCGAGAATCCGCGTCTCGTGAAGGGAATGTTGAACAACACCGGGCCTTTCCGCTGGTGGATCCACGAAGCGCTTCGCGACAAGCTGCCTTTCGATGAGTTCGTCCGCGAACTGATTGGCTTCGAGGGGAGCGATTTCGAAGGCGGCGCGGCGGGATTCCGGATCGCGACCGAGAACGACGCCCCGATGGCGGACAAGGCGCATGTGCTGGCCACCGCCTTTCTGGGAACGGAAATGAAGTGCGCCCGCTGCCACGACGCGCCCTACCATCGCTCGACGCAGAAGGATCTCTTCTCGCTCGCCGCCATGCTGGAAGGCAAGCCGGTCAGCGTGCCCGCGAGTTCGACCGTGCCGGCCAGTTTCTTCGCGCGGTTGGACGGGCGGAAGCCTCTCGTGAAGGTTACGCTGAGTCCCGGTGTCCCGGTGCCACCCGAGTGGCCGTTCACGGGATGGACCGCTTCGGAATCGAGTGTTCTCCCGACGCCATCGTCCGCGCGCGAACGGTTGGCCTGGGAGCTGACGCGCCCGGAAAACCCGCGGTTTGCCGAGGTAATCGTGAACCGAGTCTGGAAGGAATATTTCGGCCAAGGCTTTGTGGAACCGGTTCACGACTGGGAAGGAAACGATCCGAGCCATCCTGAATTACTCGCCTATCTGTCACGGGAGTTCGTCGCCAATGGCTATGATCTTGATCAGCTTTCGAAGCTTATTCTGACCAGCGATGCTTATCGGCGGGAAGCGCGCCTGGAGCCGGTGCTCACCGCGGAGGAACGCATGTTCGAGGCTCCTTTGCGGCGGAGGCTTTCTTCGGAGCAACTGGTGGACAGCCTCTTCGCCGCCACCGGAGTGCCGGTGTATAGCGAGGAACTGACCTTCGATATTCCAGGTGCCTCTCCGGCCGAGACTTTTCCGAATCTCGGTCGTCCGACCCGCGCCTGGCAGTTTGTGTCGCTCGCCAGTGACCGTGACCGTCCGAGCCTGACCTTGCCCCATGCCGATTCCATCGTCTCCGTCCTCGGCACGTTCGGTTGGCGTGCGGACCGGTCCGAACCGGTGACCGAACGGCAGAATGCCACGACGGTTCTTCAGCCCGGGATGCTGGCGAATGGAATCTTCGGCACCTGGATGACACGCCTGAGTCCCTTCAGCGATCTCACGATCCTCGCGGTCGAGGCGGCCTCGCCCGAGCAACTGGTCGACGAGCTCTCCCTTCGTTTCCTTGGTCGCCCGTTGGAAGGGGACGAACGCGAGACGCTCGTTCAATTTCTTTCCGAGGATTTCTCCACGCGGCTCCTCAAGCCTGCCGCCGAATGTGGAAAAGCAGTCTATGTTCCCCCTGTTCGGGAAGTGAGCTGGAGCAACCACCTCAGCCCCGAGGCCAATCGTTTTGCCGCCGAAATCGAGAAGGAAGCCGCGAAGGGACCGCCCGCCGCCGACTTCCTCGAACCCGTGTGGCGTGCCCGCATGGAAGACGTGGTATGGGCGCTCATCAATTCTCCTGAAATGCAATTCATTCCCTGACCCTCGCCATGCATCTGACGCGCCGAACGTTCCTCCAGCAAGTCATCACCGCTTCCTCACTCGGTCTGGCACCGGCATCGTTGCTTCGGGGCGCGGGGGCGGTGACGCCATTCGGTAAGGCGGAGTCCTGCGTCTTCCTCTGGCTTGGAGGTGGGATGGCGCAGATCGATACCTTCGATCCCAAGCGGAAGGGCGATCCGAAGGGACGCATCGCGGGTTCGGCCTATGACGCGATCCAAACGGCCGTCACCGGAGTGCGCGTCTGCGAGCACCTGCCGCGGCTCGCGGCTCGGCTCGACCGGATGACCATTCTCCGCACGCTGAATCACAGTGTCATCGACGAGCACGGGGCGGCGACGAACCGCCTTTACACCGGGCGAAAGGTCAGTGGCACGGTCGTCTATCCTTCGATTGGATCGATCGTGAATCACCAGCTCGGTGCGGGGTCGGATGCGGTGCCGGGTTATGTTCTCATTGGTTACCCAAGCGTCTCGCGCGGGCCCGGCTTTCTCGGGCCACGACACGGCTTTCTCTATCTCACGGATACACGGGTAGGTCCGGCGGGATTGTCCCGTCCCGCCGGAATGGACGTCGACCGCAATCGACGCCGCACCGCCTTGCTCGAGGTCATCCGGAAATCGACGCGCGAGCGTCTTCCAGGCAACCATCCTGTCGTGCAATACGATGAGGTGATCGGGCAGAGCCAGGAACTGGCGGCGGGAACCTTCAAGCAGGCCTTCAATCTGGAAAAGGAAGCGTCCAGTCTGAGGGAGGCCTACGGCGGCGAGTTCGGCCAGCGCTGTCTGCTCGCTCGGAGGCTGGTCGAACAGGGCGTCCGTTTCGTGGAAGTCCTCCACAACCTGAACTTCTCCAACGGCACCGGGTGGGACACCCACAACCAAGGGCAACTCAACCAGCACATTCTCATCCAGGAGGTCGATCAGGCCCTTGCTGCCCTGATGGATGACCTGGAGAAACGGCGCATGCTCGACAAGACGCTCATTGTGGTCGCGACGGAATTCGGACGCCCTGCCGAATTCGACGGTGGAGGGGGCCGCGGGCACCAGGGGAGCACCTTCAGCGCGGTGCTCGCCGGCGGGGGACTTCGGCATTGCGGAGCCTGGGGAGAAACCGATGAACTCGCGAAGCAGCCCGCGAGTGACCCGGTATCGGTGCCCGACTTCCATGCCACGATTCATCAGGCCCTCGGAATCGATCCCTCGAAAGAACTCTTCGATGGCGACCGACCCGTCCCCATCACCGACAGGGGAATCCCCGTCGCATCCCTTTTCGGGTGATTCCCGTGATTTCGGTGGAACTCGACGTGTGGGGAGCTAACGTTGCATCCTTCCCTTCAATGAAACGTTCCCTCCTTTATGTTCTCCCCGTCGTCATCGCGGCGGCGTTCGGTGTCTTTTACTTTAAGGAACGAGATCGGGGGCCGGAACCGGCGGCGGCGGACGGGAGATCGGAGAGGGGCCTCGCCGGGGGATTGAAGCCGGTGAATCCGGGTGGAGAAAAGAGGGACGATGCCGGTCTAGCGAAGCGGAACGCGGCTTTGGAAGCCGAATTGGCGCAGGAACGTGCGCGACGAACGGTGGCGGAAGACGCGATCAAGGATCTGGACGGGGAGATCGTTGTTTCCTTGGGGAAAGTGGGCGATGTCGGGAAGCGGATCGGCGGGATGTTGGCCGATCAGGCGGAGTGGCGGGCGCTGCGGGCGAAGCCGGAGGGCGACCGAACCCCGGAGGAGAGCCGACGTCTCCTTCAATTGGAGCGGGATCGGGCGGAGGCGCTCGGAACCCTGTCGGAGGTCGCGGAATTCCAGAACAATCCGGCGGAATACGGCGAGTTCTTCAAAGGCGTGTTCCAGCAGGCTGCCGGGTTGTCCGATGCCGAAGCGGCGAACGTTGAAACCTATATGCGGAGTCGGGCCGACCTGATGGTGCAGAAAGGATTGAACGAGGCGCGAGAGCCGGATGACCCGGAGGCGGAGGAAGTCTGGGAAGGTCAACGCGATGCCTTCAACGAGGAGACAACGGACGGATTGAAGAAGCAACTTCCGTCGGGCACGGCGGATACCCTCGGGCTGGATGACTCGCTGCTGGAATTGCTCGAGGGCGATTTCGACAAAGCGACGGCCTTGACCCGCTAAGGGGAGTGCGGAGCGATGGAGAGGCTTATCCATTCAACCCTCGGGATGGTGAGAAACTCCTCCTCTGTTCCGAACGGAAGTAGTCCTTGTTGTGAAAAATATATTATTGCCATAATAACCATAAATAATGGTTGAATTATTGTCCGGAGAGGTGAAACTATCCCGCAAGAGGTGGATGTCGGGCGGCTCGGGTGAGCGCTGCGGTGGAAGCCAACCAAGGGAGAATTGAAGATGATCTCGAATTCGATACTGCAAAATGCGGAGCAAGAAACCTCCGGGAGGGTTCTGAAGGCGATTCCGATATCCAAAGAGAAAGGAACCCCATACAACTGGGGTGAAACGCAGATCCTCGCGGTTATTCGGGACACCAGTTTCCATGGAACCTCTCCGGCCAAGGTATTCGCCGAAGGGGAGATGCTCCGCCCGGATTTGAAACCCGGGGGGAACTGCCAGAAATCACCTCGTTGCGGTCGCGTCGGTTCGACCCTTCGACGGGTTTTACGTCGCGTGTTTTAGGCCAAGGGTTTCTGAACGGGAGCCTTCCCATCAGGGCTTCGATCGAGAAGCCACAATTTCGGCCATCGCGGAGACCTCCGCAGGATCGACCGCTTGGGGGCTCCGCACCGTGCGGGCGGCGGAGTGGAATTCGGCGAGGGTTTCAATCTCGGCGAGGGCGGCGAGGTTGGCGGCGCGGATCTTTCCGCAGGCCACGACAAGGATGCGTCCGGCGACGGCTTCCTGATAGCGGCGAAGGGCTTTGGTGGCGTCAAGGGCATGAGTCCCTCCGCCCGACGTGAGAACCCGGGCGACGCCGATTTCGGCGAGTTCCGCAAGCGCGAGTGCGGGTTCCGCGACGAGATCGAAGGCGCGGTGAAAGGTAAAGGGCAGGGGACGGGCGGCTCCAACGAGGGCCATGGTGGCATCGTGATTGATGCGCTTGCTGCCTGGAGAAAGGGCACCGCTGACAATTCCCGAGGCCCCGCGCGCCTTCGCATGATCGATATCGGCGAGCATGACGTCGATTTCGGCGGCAGAATAACTGAAATCGCCGGCCCGGGGGCGCACCATGGCGAAGACGGGGATCCGAACCCGTGCGACGACGCTGTCGAGAAGTCCCGCGCTCGGGGTGAGACCGTCGCATTCGAGACATGAACACAGCTCGATCCGATCGGCTCCGCCTGTCTGGGCCGCGAGTGCTGAATCGAGTCCGTCGCAGCAGATTTCCAGCAGGCGGTTCATTCGCCTTCGAGATAGAAGGCGTGCGCCTCGTCCTCTTGGCCATTCGGCGTGAAGGCCTTGGCATAGTTCTCCGACGGAATCTTGAGGAGGTATTCCTTTCCTGCTTCGAGGGGAACGGAGAGCATGTCGTTGCTATCGTTTGTGATGTCACGTGTCCGGCCCGTGGCAATGATTTTCTCTCCGTGCAGAACCTCGATATCGATGGCGATCCGGTCGCCACCGCGTTTCCGGAAAACCTGAAGATACACTTGGCGCGCATCGGGTCGTTCCAGCGAGCCGGTGTAGCGATCCGTAACGTTGATCCCGGGTACGGAGTGATCGCGGAGATCCCAGATCATGGGGAACGGGATGTCGCCGGCCTTCCACGAGGTGGCGTAGATGCCATTGCCTGGTTTGGCCTTGTCCGCTTTCGCGGCCTTGCCCGCGAACCAGCCGCGATTGAGCCCGGCGGGGTCGAATTCGCAGGCCCCCGTGAATTTCCAGCCGTCGTCCCAGACCTCGACCCAACTGTGGTTGCCGCGCCCGTCCGACCACATGGGCGTGCCGACGAAGCGCGCGGGCACGGAGACGGCGCGGCAGGCGTCGATGAGCAGGACGGAGAGCCCGGAACAGGAGGCGAATTTCGCGTCCATCGATTCGTAGGGGCTCTGGTCGGGCTTCGGGCGTTTCGTCGCGTGGTAGCGGACGTCGACGATGTTCCACATCTCACGGTTCAGCACCTGCGCGGCCTCGCCGGGGGTCTTGCAGTCCTTCACCAGCGGCATAAAGCGCTCGTGGAAATCCTTCCGCCAGTTGTCGCGGCGCTCGTTGATGCTGGCATAAGGCAGGACGTCGTTGAAGAACAACGCGTCATCGAGATTGGCTCCCCAGGGCACCTCGGCCCGCGCCTTGTAGGCCCACGCGAGGTTTTCCAGAAGGTAGTCGGCGGACAAGGAGGTGAGATCGCGCTCCGGCATGTGCGCGATGAGGAAACGGAGGCCATCGGCTTGCGCGGAATCGGCCTTCTCCAAGGCGAGGCGAAGCTCGGCGGCGTTGTCGCCGGCACGGCCGAGGGCGGCTTCAACGGGATCTTGGGCAAATGCGGGGATCGCACCCAGGTAAAGGGTCGCGAGAAGGAGGGGAGGAAAGGCCCGAAACATAGGGGAACGTCCGGCGGTGGAGAGTCGGCGTCAACCGGATTTGGGAGGCGGAAAGGTGGAAAAGATTGTTAAGACGGAGGGTTGGCGCTCGCTTCAGGAATGGATGGGAACGGACACCCACTGAGCTGCCTCCACTGCGGGGGAGATTCCTTTCGCCCGCGTGGATGACGAAGACCGAACGCCTTCGACCGAGGACCACGACTGTCCTCGCTGCGGATTTTTCGTCGAAGCGGGGAAGGAGTGCCCGAATTGCAAGACGTTGAGGTGAGGGGCCGCCATCCAGTGGCCCCGTCACCGCGACCGGGACAGTGGCTGGAGAGCGGCCTCGAAAGGACGCACCGGAATCCACTTCGAGTGGACACCACTGTCATGGCCGCGGTGACTGGGAAGCGACAAGGCGAACTTTCACGCGATGCCGATCCTTGAGACCTTCGGTTGGTTGCACAATCTTATAACGCAACTCCCGTGCCAGAAAGTCGGGAAAGGAACCTGGATTTGGCACTTGCGGCTGCGGGAGGATCGGGGCTAGGAAGGAGAGCTGTCGCTTGGCGGCGATCACCCATTCTCCACCAACCACCTCTCCCGGAAATGCCAGACGCGAAACCCAAACTGAACATCGGTATCATCGGCTACAACTTCATGGGCAAGGCCCACTCGAACGGGTGGCGGCAGGCGGCGAAGTTCTTCGACCTCCCCTTCGAGCCGGTCCTAAAGGTGGTCTGCGGGCGAAACGAGAAGGCGTTGAAGGCCTTCGCCGACAACTGGGGCTGGGAGGAGACCGAGACCGACTGGCGCAAGGTCGTCGAGAGGGAAGAGATCGATGTGATCGACGTCTCGTTGCCGCAGGCGCTGCATTGCGAGGTGGCGGTGGCGGCGGCGGAAGCGGGGAAGCATGTCTTCTGCGAGAAGCCGATGGCGAACTCGCTGGAGGAAGCGAAGGCGATGCTGGCGGCGGTCGAGAAGTCGGGGGTAACGCATTACGTGAACCATAACTACCGGCGTGCCCCGGCGGTGCGGCTGGCGCGGCAACTAATCGACGAGGGCCGGATCGGACGCATCTTCCATTGGCGCGGCGCCTACCAGCAAGACTGGATCGTCGATCCCGACTTTCCCTTGACCTGGCATTTGAAGAAAGAGATCGCCGGCACCGGGCCGCACGGGGATCTGAATTCCCACAGCGTCGATCTCGCCCATTACCTCGTCGGCGACATCACGACCGTCTCGTGCAAGATGGCGCACTTCATCCGGGAACGCCCGCTCCCGGGCGAGGGCGCGGCGACGTTCAGCGCGGGTGATTCCTCGGGGCCGAAGGTCATGGGCGAGGTCACCGTCGAGGACGCGTCACTGATGCACGTCGATTTCGCCAATGGCGCGATCGGTTCGTTCGAGGCCACCCGTTTCGCCACCGGTCGCCGCAACCACAACACGTTCGAGATCTACGGCAGCGAGGGGAGCATCATCTTCGACCTGGAGCGGATGAACGAGCTGGAATTCTACTCGCGGAACGATCCCCCCCACGCGCAGGGCTTCCGCACGATCCTCGCCACCGAAGGCTGCCACGCCTACATGCAGAACTGGTGGCCGCCCGGTCACATGATCGGCTACGAGCACGGTTTCGCCCACGCCTCGGCGGATTTCGTTGAGGCCATCGCAAAGGGAACGCCCATCGAGCCCAACTTCCGCGACGGGGTGAAGGTGTTGTCCGTCCTCGACGCGGGCGTCCGTTCGGCGGAGTCGGGGCAGCGGGCGAAGGTCGAAATCTAGGAATTCGACTTTTTGAGAATTACCCGGTGGCGCTGCCTGGCTCTAGGGTCTTGGGCGACGCCACGATTCGTATCTCTGAAGAGAGTCGCGTTTTGTTTGGGTTCGTTAACCAATTCGAATAGTGGGACTTTCGAAAGGTCGTCGAACCGAGTGAAGCCCTCTCTTTGGTTGAAAAATTATGGCTTGACCGCTTTCAAAATCTCGGCAGGGTGTGCGCTCGGCATTGAGTTTATTCACAATTCTGATGCCGCAATGTGAGTAAAGAGGGCGGGTTATTCACCGTCTTCCGACGAGTAACCTTTTGGAAATTGAGAGAAGAGCAAAAATCACCAAAAATGATTTTTAAAAATTAATTTCCCCCATAAAGCGACGCTAAAATTTTTCTTTACAACTGGTTCATTCTTTATATTATTTTCATTTCATTCTAATAATTAAGGTTTGTAAGGCACTTCAGCCCGGGGGGTGGAAAATGAGAAAAGCGCGCTCACGAGATCCAATGACTATGAAACACGTTCCTACCTATTTCGCGATGGTGATAGCTGCCTTCATGGCGAGTTGCTCGGCCTCAAGCCGTCCCTACACGGGAAAGAGCCTGCCCTACGCGTCGATGAAAGGCGGACAATCGCTGGCCATTCGAACCACGGCATACAGTGACAAGGAGAACGAGGCCGGCGGCAGATACGGGAACAAGAACGCCATTGGGTTGCCGCTCCGCTACGGACGGGTGCGTAGTGCGGCGGCGGATTGGTCGCGCTTTCCGCTCGGAACGCAATTCCGGATTGCCGGAGACAAGAGCCTTTACGTCATCGATGACTACGGTCGGGGGTTGGTTGGAACCAATACCATCGACATCTATAAGCCCACCCTCTCCAGTATGCGGGCTTGGGGGGTAAGAAACGTGAACATCCAGATCGTGCGCTGGGGATCGTTTTCCCAGAGCATGAAGGTGCTCGCACCCCGGACGAAGTACGAGCATTGCCGCCAGATGGCGCGGGACATCGCGCGTCGGGCGCGGATCTGATTTGCGGGCTCGCCCGGCTTTCGGCCGAGATAACGGTTGAGGCTGCGACCGGGAAGGTGAGATGCTCAAGTCATGCGAAACGGCTCCATATTCCGTAGAATTCTCGCCGCTGGCTTCCTTCTTCCCGCTCTCGTGTCCCATGCGGGGGAATCCCGGGGGTCCATGGAAAAGGCGGTCGACGGGCAGAAACTTGCCTATCTGCTCTTTCTTCCCGGAGAAGGGGCGAAAAAGCCCGAGGGGGGATGGCCGCTGGTGCTTTTCCTCCACGGAGCGGGCGAGCGCGGGGATGATCTCGAGCGGGTGAAAGTGCACGGGCCGCCCAAGCTGGTGGCCAGCAACAAAGCCCTCGCCGGGAGCGTGGTCATCGCTCCGCAATGTCCGACAAATCAGTGGTGGCAGGCCGGAACGCTCAAGGCTCTGGTCGAGGAAGTCCTGGCAGCGCATCCGGACATCAACCGGAAGCGTCTCTACGTTACAGGGCTGAGCATGGGCGGTTACGGGACGTGGAATCTGATCTCCGAGTATCCCGATTTCTTCGCCGCCGCCGCGCCGGTCTGCGGGGGCGGGAATCCGAATCTGCTCGATCTGAACAAGGATCGGAAGCTGCCCTTCAGCTACACTCCGGAGAAGCTGGCCCAGGCCCGCGAGCTTCCGGTGTGGGCATTCCACGGCGATGCCGACCCGGTCGTGCCCGCCGCGCTCTCGAAGGAACTGGTCGCGGTGCTGGAGAAAGCCGGGAGCAAGAAGGTGAAACTCACCCTCTATCCCGGGATCGGCCACGACTCGTGGAGCAAGACCTACGCCGATCCGGAGTTCTACAAGTGGCTGATGGCGCAGCGGCGCGCGTAGCGTTACGGAGCCTTCGCGGCCTGCTTTTCGAGGGCCTCGGTGACTTGGGCGGCGCGGGCCGGAGGGAGTTCGGCGGCCCAGGCGCGGGCTTCCTCGGGGGAGGCCATTTGTCCGACGATGCTGTCGATGACGCGTCGCGAGAATGGGGTTTCGGGGGCGGTGGCGAGCCAGGCGCGGGCTTCGGGTTTGGCGGCCCATTCGTCCTCCACCATGCTGCCTAAGGCGTCGATGCGGGTGCGGGGATCGAGGGATTCGCCCCACGCGATGGCGGCGGGACCGTCCTCGGCTAGCCATTTGCGAATGAGCCGGCTCGCGGCCTGTCCCTTGCTGTCCCCATCGGGCATCTGGTCAAAGTAGGGAGGGAAAAGAGTGGGCGGGAATTTCTTCAGGTCGACGTTGCCGACGATGTTGCCGATGACGCCCCCCATCATTCTGCCATCGAAATGCTCGATACCCCAGGCGCAAGCCGCCGCGGGATCGGTTTTGCGGAGGTGTTGGAGATACGGGCCGGCGATGCTCTGCCGTGCCGACATGGACGGAATCGTCAGGGCGAGATCGCGCGACTTCTCCACGTCGCCGGATTTCGCGAGATGCTCGGAAATATTAGCCAGCGCCTTTTCTTGGAGATCCTGCGGGAGGGTGCCAATCCACGCCATCGCGGCCTCCGGTTCCGTCTTGAACCACGCTGTGGCGGTGGCGCCGAGTTCATGCTGGAAAATGTAACCGGCGGGCAGTCCGGCGATGAGGCGGCAGGCTTTCTCGGGATCGGCTTCCATCCACTTCTCGGTGCCGCCAAAGCTGAAACCGCCCCCGGAAAACGGCAAGGGCATGAGGGCAAAGCCGCGTTCCAGGTCCTGGTCGAGGGTCGTTTTCACGACGATCCAACTCAGAGCGTTCCGGAGGTCGATGTGCGCCTTCCCCTGCGGACGCGCGGCGGCGAGGGCGGCCACGGCATCCTCGGGATTCCGTTCCGCCCATGCCTTCATCGGCGCTTCCGCGAGATGCTCGGGCGGGAGAATGCCATCGCCGAGGGTGAGGAGATGCTTCCAGCAGGCTTCGGGATCGGCGGCGGCCCAGCGGCGGACGATGGCAGCGCTCAAGAAGGGATCGAGCCGCGCCGCGTTGAGAAGGGCGAGCCAGTCGCTGTTTCCCTCCGCGCCCTCGGCCAAGGCCATCACGCCCGTCCAGGAGGTGCTGGTGCTTTTCGTCATCGCGGTGATCCGGTTGCGGAAGGCCTCATGGCTTGCCCCCAGGGTCGCGGCCTCGGAATTCGCCGGCGGGGCAGCCGGACGGAAGGCCGTGCCCAGGAAAAAGCCGGTGGCCGCGATGGCGGCGATGAGGAGCAGGTGCGTGGCTTTCACGGGAACGGCGCGGGAGTGGGGTTCCGGATGAATTCGACGAGGGCCTTTCGCTCGGCCTCGCTCAGCGAGAGCGCGGAAACGGTGGTCTCGGCTCCGGCGGGATCGGCGTTCGCCCACGGGCGGAAGGAGATTTTGAGCGCATCCAGGCGGAGGGCGGCATCCCCGATGGACTGCGACCAGAAAAGGGCCGAGTCGGGTTCGAGCGCAGCGACCGCACCGACGAAGGCGTGGATGCCGGCGTCCCTCGGCGCGCCGTTTGGAAGCGTGCTGAGCCATTCGGAAGGGGCCCGCAGGCCGTCGCCCGCCCAAGCGGTGACGAAGGACTTGGTCGCCGGGACCGCGCCCGGTTGATCGAGACCGGCGGCGAGGGCGGTCGCGAAGGGTTGGGGATCGTGCTGGACGGCGAGGCTTGCCGCCGTGTTGAAGAACGCGACTTGCCGATCTTCGGGGATCGAGGCCGCGAAGTCCATCAGGTGGGCGGGTTCTCTGCCGAAAATCTGGGCAAGGTTGAGCGCAACGCCGGGAATGTTCTGGGTTTGTGAGAGTGCGAGGGCTTTTTGGATGGCCGCGTCCGGGTGATTGTTCGCCCAGAGCAGGAACGCGTCGGCCAGCATTGCGTCCCGGGCGGAAGATGGCAGTAGAGCGGCCAGTTCTCCGGCGAGTCCCGGCGCGGCAACCTCGCCGAGGAAGCGGACAAAACGGGCGGTTGCCGAGTTGCTCTCCATCATGAAGCCGTTCCCGTAATGACCGGTGCGCTCGGAGGCTCCGAAACGCTCGAAGTAAGAGAGAGCCTCGGCGGTGGAAAGCTTGGCCAACGCGGGACTCAGGGCCGTGAGCACGACGCGACCGTCGGCGTCTCCATTCACCGTTACGAGCCAGTCCACGGCGGCGGGAAGATCGGCGTCCGCGATGAGGCCCGCGAGCATGTGGCTGGCTCCGGTGTCGCTCTTCCATTCGGCGGCCACTTGTTTCGCGCGCTCGAGATCGGTCGTGGCGAGGGCGCGGATCACGGCCTGTCGGGCGAACGAGGCGGGCGAGGCGCCGAGTTCGTCGGTAATGGGCGTGGCCACCTTCATGTCCTCCACGCGGGCGGCCCACGCGAGGGTGCCCTCCGGGTCGGAAAGGGCAATCTTTTCGAGGAAGCCCCGGACCGGAGAGCCCATGGCGGGAAAATCCGGCCTCGCAAAGGCGGCTTCAATGAGGGCAACATGTTCCCAACCGGCCTCGGCCAGCCGCTCGCCTGCTTTGCGCCAGTCGGTCACCGAGCCCGAGAATTTCCCGTCGCGGATCAACTCGGTCAGGCGCTCCGGGTAGCGTTCGAGGATGAGGACCCCCAGCAGCCGGTTGTTGTCGGAACTTGTGCGCCCATGCTTCAGGGCCGCATCAAGATCGCCGAGCGCCAGGCGATGGAGCGCGAAGGGAAGGAGCATCCTCAACTCCCGTGCCCGCTCCATGCCCGCCCAGTCGTGAGCGTTGCTGAGATCTTTGTAAGCGTTGTCGCCATGGAGATCGACCCAGCGGGCGACGACGACCTTCATCCACTCGTCCCGTTCCACCCCTGCCGGAGCGCGCTCCAGGATTTCGAGGAGGAACTGCCGGAAGGCCTCGGGCTCGCTGGTTTGCTCGATCGCCGCCACAAGGCCGGGCTGCCAGGTGGGATCGGGGGGCGCTTCGGTTGGCGGGGCGGCGGTGTTGGGAGCGACCGTTTTTTCCGGAACCGGCTCAGGCGTCTC
>JAHEDC010000566.1 GCA_024641425.1 Verrucomicrobiales bacterium
CGAAGAGAAGGGAGATCATGGTGGAAAAATATACCGGGTATCAGCGGCACTTTGCATCCAAAATGTCTTCGTCAGTCACGCGGAACGGAAGCTTTTCGATTGCGACAGAGGCTTCGCTCACGTGCGGCCCCGGGAGGGACGAAGAGCGATCCGTGGGGTGGGGTAAGGATTCCGCGGGCGGCAGAACTTTGGGATTCGCACCCGCGTGGGATAGTCATTCCAGTTTCGCCTTCCCCGCATCCATGAGGAAGGGTTGAAGGAAGAGGAAGGTTTCAAAATCGTCCGAGGGTGGGGTGAGTCCCGGAAGAATGACAATACCACTGCTCCAAAGGCGCACGGTGGTGGCTCTGCTCGACTCGATTCGAGGCTCTCGATTGTTGAGGGACAAGTCCGGCGCTTCCTTGCTGAAGCGGAACTGAAGGAGGATCTCGTCCTCTGAAACAATGAGGGCGATGACGTGACTACCGTCGACCAATTCGATTGATGCGTCCGTTTTGAAAACGTAGTGCGCACGGGAAACGATCTCAACCGAGGCCTTCGCCTCAAGGGCCGCAGTGTAGGAATGGAGCAGGGAATCCCCGGCAAGAAGCGCGACGCGATCGGGCACTTTGTTGGAATACGGAGGTGCCGGATCGATAAAGGTGAGGTCACTGCCGGGACGCTGGTGAAGGAGATCCGGGACGGACACGGAGGTGCCCGCGACCTGAACCTCTTCGACTGAACGGAGAATGTCGTGTGCTGACGGAGCCTGCTCGTCCTGCGTGATCCTGGCGATAACGACCTGAAGATGAACCTGCAAGGAACGCCGATCAAGTTCATCGAGGAGTTGGTCGATGACACGCAGGTGCTCGCTTCTTCCGGTCGCGATGATCCGATTCAACTGCGTATCGCCGAGGACGAGCGTGTCGCCGAACGTGACGGATTCGACTTCCGGATTGGAAGGGAGCCGTTTGAATTCGGCCTTTGTTTTACTCTCGTCGTTGTAGCGTGAAAGCGCGTCCGCCGCCACCGGTAGGAATTCTGAGATGGAGAGGTATTTCAGATACCGATCCAGTTGGGTATTCGTTTCGGTGGCCCCGGCAATCGCAATGGCGGCAATCAATGCGCCGAACAGGATGGGAGCGACAATGCGGGTGTTTGAGTGGATCATCGGGTTCGCGGAAGACTTGGAACGCCCGCAGAGGGTGTTGTTCAATCGTGAATCCGAGCCGCGCGTTTCCGGAAAAGGAATACGCCGGCTTATTGGGGCGTCCGCACGATGAGATGCCGGATCTCGGTCATGTCTTCCATGGCGAAGCGGATGCCCTCACGACCGAGGCCGCTGTCCTTGACGCCGCCGTAGGGCATGTTGTCGACGCGCCAGGAGGGGACATCGCCGATGACGACGCCGCCAACTTCAAGGGTGTCCCAGGCCTGGAGGGCCTTGTAGATATCACGGGTGAAAACGCCGGCCTGAAGACCGAAGACGCTGTTGTTTACCGAGGCGTAGGCGTCGTTGATGTCGCGGAAGCGGCTGAGGACGGCAACGGGGCCGAAGGCTTCCTGGGCGCAGACGGGTTGATCGGCTGCGACGTCCTCAAGGAGGGTCGCTTCGAGGATGGCTCCCTCGCGCCGGCCTCCGCAGAGGAGTTTTCCGCCAGTCTTGATCGCGGACTGGATCCAGTCATCGAGCCGTTTCGCTTCCTTTTCCGAGATCATGGGGCCGATGAAGGTGGAGTCGTCCTTCGGGTCGCCGGACTTCAGTTTCCCGGTCGCGGTGACGAGGCGGCCGCGCATCGCGTCATAGATGGAATCGTGCAGGAGGATGCGCTGCACTCCGATGCAGCTTTGGCCGGACTGGTAGAAGGCTCCGAAGACGATGCGGGCGGTCGCGTCGTCGAGGTCCGCATCGGCATCGACGATACAGGCGGCGTTCCCGCCGAGTTCGAGGACGACCTTTTTCTTTCCGGCCTTCGCCTTGAGGTCCCAACCGACACCGGGGGATCCGGTGAAGCTCAGGAGCTTCAGGCGCTCGTCGGTGGTGAAGAGATCGGCGCCGTCGCGCCGGCAGGGGAGGACGGAGAAGGCACCCTCGGGAAGGTTTGTTTCGGCGAGCACTTCTCCGATGATAAGGGCTCCGATGGGCGTCAGGCTGGCGGGTTTGAGAACGAAGGGGCAGCCGACAGCGAGGGCGGGCGCGACCTTGTGGGCGGCGAGGTTGAGGGGGAAATTGAACGGGGAAATGAACGAGCAGGGGCCGATGGGGACACGTTTCCAGAAACCACGGTAACCTTTCGCGCGGGCGCTGATCTCGAGGTTCATGACCTCGCCGTTCATGCGCACCGATTCCTCGGCGGCGACGCGGAAGGTGTCGATGAGGCGTGAGACTTCGCCGCGACTGTCCTTGATCGGCTTACCGGCCTCGATACAGAGGGCATGAGCGAGTTCGTCCGCGCGCTCGGTGAAGCGCGACACGCAATGCTGGAGTACGGCTTGACGCTCGAAGGGCGGCATCGCGGCCATCGGCTCAGCGGCTTCGACGGAGGCGGCAATAGCGCGGTCAATGGCATCAGGATCAGCCATGGCGACGCGCGTCGCAACCTCGCCGGTGAACTTGTCCTTTACCTCCAGATCGGTGTTCGGCTTTTCGGGCTTGTTGGCGAGGTAGTAAGGGTAGGATTCGGCGAGCATGGCTTGCGGACTTGGGGTTACGACACCGCCTTGCTGCGTTGAGGCAGCTCCTGGTTGAGGATGCGATCGTTGTCGGAGTAATCGACAGGGACTTCGACGAGATGGACGCCGCCTTCGTCGAGGCATTTACGGAGCAAGGGCTCGAGGTCGGCGGTCTTGGTGAGGCGATGTCCGCGCGCGCCGTAACTCTCCGCGTATTTGACGAAGTCAGGGTTGGTGAAATCGAGACCGAAGTTCTTGAAGTGCATGTTGGCCTGCTTCCACTTGATCATGCCATAGGCATTGTCGTTGAGGATGACGACGACGAGATCGAGGCCGAGGCGAACCGCGGTTTCCAGCTCCTGTGAGTTCATCATGAAGCCGCCGTCGCCGCAGATGGCCATGACTTTGCGGTCGGGATGGACCATTTTTGCGGCCATGGCGGACGGAAGGCCGGCGCCCATGGTGGCGAGGGCGTTGTCGAGAAGCACCGTGTTCGGACGGTGCGCCGGGTAGTTGCGGGCGAACCAGATCTTGTAGACACCGTTGTCGAGGGCGATGACTCCGTCACTGGGCATGACTTTCCGAATATCGGCCACGGCACGTTGGGGAATGACAGGGAAGGCACCGTTGTCGCTTCCTTCAAGGCGTTGCTCCTCCATGGCGTCGCGCACTTTTCTGAACCAGGAGAAGTCCCAATGCGGCTGGGGATCAAGTTCCTCGTTGATCTGCCAGATGCTGTTCGCAATGTCGCCGATGACCTCCGATTGAGGGAAATAGACGGGATCGACAACGGCTGAGTTGAAGTTGATGTGGATGACTTTCACCCCTTCTGCCTTCATGAAGAAGGGCGGCTTTTCCACCACGTCGTGCCCGACATTGAGGATGAGATCGGCCTGCTCGATGGCGCGGTGGATGAAGTCGCCGGCCGAGAGGGCGGCATTGCCCATCCAGAGCGGATTCGTTTCGTCGATGACGCCCTTTCCCATCTGCGAGGTGATGAAGGGAATACCCTGTTTTTCCACGAAACTCTGGAGGCTCTTGGCGGTGAGCTTGCGGTTCGCTCCGGAGCCGATAAGGAGGAGCGGGTGCTTCGCGGCGCGAAGGAGGTCGAGAGCGGTTGCAATGGCCTTTCCTTCGGCGATAGGCCGTCGCGCATAACTGGCAGGAATCGGGACGGCGTCCGTAGGATCGGCCGCGATGTCTTCGGGGAGTTCGAGGTGGACGGCACCGGGGCGTTCCTCCTCGGCGAGTCGGAAGGCCTCACG
>JAHEDC010000567.1 GCA_024641425.1 Verrucomicrobiales bacterium
TACGGAGTCGCCCCATTGGCAGTCCGTTCCCGAGTTTACCAGTGCCGGAATCGAGCACACTCGCGACGTGTATTTCACCGCGCCTTTGGATATGCTCGAGCTTTTCGAATTCGAAATCCCTGATGCTCCGGAAAACCCGACTCTCGTAGTCGGCCCCATCGAGAATGGGCGGCGGAAGCTTACCATTACGGGCTGGCACGTCACCTCGGCGCGACTGACCGCGGTATATACGGCACCGAGCACCTTCAGCACGTCCCACGACCTGATGATCGACGTTCTGGATCGGCTCGACCGAAAGCTCACCGTCTGGGACATCACCGATGTTAAACTTGTAACGGTCGGCCAGACTTCGACTTGGGAAACAAATCTCGATCCGACCCCCACGCCGTCCGCCAACGCCATCGAAACCAAACTGAATGAAACCTGGGGCCGGGCCGCGAACATCTTCTTTACGGTTGTCAAGAAGAGTGGACGGGCGAACTACGACCTTGTGCCATTCGATGGGATGCTTGCGGTAACCGAGGAGAGCCAAGTTGTTTTGAGTGCTGAAATTCCCGGTGAGAGATACGAGGATCTGGGCGCGTTAGCTGACTTCAATCTTTACTTCGTGAATCAGATGCGAAATCCCCCACAAGAGCCCGACAAAGAGATCGCTGGATACACAAAAGCAGAGGACAATCGTTGCTTCGTGAGATTGGAGGATCACCAAGGATCACGGGATGGCCCTGATCTCACGTTGTATGTTGTCGCCCATGAAGTTGGGCATGTCCTCGGGCAAGAAAATCATTCCCCCCAGTTCGACATAAAAGCCCAAATGTGGGAAGGAATAGAACATAAAGGCTGTGAAGTCCGTCATGCTGACTGGACCCTTGCGAACCCGTGAAAGCGTCCGTCTCGACCACCCGTCTGGTGTCATGTCTCTGCGCAGCGGCATGCATAGTCGCTATTTCGCGCTTGTCAGCAGGCGGCCTTCCAACTCCTTTCCGGGAAGATCTCGAAAGCAAGGATCCGCTCCGCATTTCAAAGGCTTGCGAGAAGGCCATCGAGTATCCGACCCCCGACACAGTGCGGGCGCTCGTCCGATTGCTGCCGATGGAAGATCCGTCGAACCGCACATCGCAAATCTATGGGGATGTGGGATACGTGGAACCATGCGTGTCTGCCATTAAGGCCCTCTCAAGAATCGTTCCCAACCCCCCAACCACATTTCAGCAAAAGCGGGATTTTGGGTTCTTCCTTCACTACGTCGATCTCTGGCTTGAATGGTGGGAGGAAAACCGACATGACTACGAGAGCACCCAGACCGCGCTTCCGCCCCGACCTGCCGATTCCATCTTGAATCTTCCGATCACCGAGCGGGAAGCTCTGACCGTTGCGGAACGAGAGAGGAGTTGGGAGGTCGCGGCAGGCTACAACATAGCCTGGGCCCAGAACAAGGAACTCACCTACGACGAGTGGATGGTGGACTACATCGCAGGCCGTCAGGCGGAAAGGGCGGCCGCGCGGGCAGCGGCAGAGACGCGCGTGGCTCCCAAGGAAGCCGGCAAGCCCCCTCCGAAAGCCGCAGCCGCTCCTTCCTCAGGTCATCCGAAAGGGGACGCCAAAACGCCTGTAACGCTCTCCTTACGGTGGCTCACGCTCGGCGGTCTCCTTGCAGTCGCACTCATCGCCACCCTCGTCTGGAAGTGCCGCCAGAGGCGGTTCTGAGCATGCATCGATGCGTCACCGCGGGATAATTCCCCGCCACGGAAAACCGTGTGCCCGCAGCCGCCGAAGGCTTTTGGACAGCGGTATGCAGTACCGCTTTGGGGGTGGCCTCCGTGCAATTCTTCCCCCGTCCGATTCACCCTGCCCCTCAAAGCGGCGATCACCGAGGGCAGAGATGCCCGCGCCACGAATTACGCGGCGGCTCCGATCTGGAGGCGGGGATCGCTGGCGATGAGTTCGCCGAGAGCGGGCCAGCCGTCGGCGCGCTGGGACTGGAAGACGTTCAGGTAAAGGGCGACGGCGTGGGCGGGATATTTTTCGAGCAGCCCGTCCACGGAGGTCTTGAGCGTCTCCGGATCCATCGTTTCGGGGAGGTTGTCGATGGAACCCTCGCCGTCGTGCTCGATCCCCATGGCGTCGAGGAAGGCGACGAGCATTTCCTTGTTGGCCTTCATGAGCCAGACCTGGATGACCTGCTCGCCGATGTCGTTGCCGACGCGGAGTTTCATTGACTCCGTCATCCACTCGATCTGTTTGTCGAGAGGGCGCTTCTGGATGAAGACGGGACGGAGTTTCCGCTGGACGGCCAAGGAAGAGAGGACGGACTTGTAGGCCTCGCGCTCGTGCTCGCGGAGATAGCGCAGCATCTCGGCGGCGGTCTCCGCCGGCATCCGCTGGAATAGGAGGTGGGCCTGCATGGGTACAGGGTGGACCGTGGCCTCCCGGAGAAGCACCGGTGCCGAACCGTGGATTAGCGCGAGTAAAGCTCGACGACGAGCTGCTCGTTGACCATGGGATCGACCTCGTCCCGCTCGGGAGCGCGCACCACGGTGCCGCGGAGGGCATCCTTGTCCACGGCGACCCACTCGGGGGTGACCATGGCCTGGGTGAGGTCGACGCCGCGGAGGGCGAGCTGTTTCGAGCGAGCGTTGTTGCGGACGGTGATCACATCGCCGGCGTTGCAGCCGTAGGACGGGATATCCACACGACGATCATTCACCAGGATATGCCCGTGGTTGACGAACTGGCGGGCACCGCTGCGGGAATTCGCGAAACCGAGGCGGTAGATGACGTTGTCGAGGCGAAGCTCGAGGAGCTGGATGAGGATCGTTCCGGTAACACCGCGGCGGCGCTGCGCTTCGGCGAAGTAGCGGCGGAACTGCTTCTCAAGCAGGCCGTATTGCATGCGGAGCTTCTGCTTCTCGGCAAGGGCGACGGCGTAATCGGACTTCTTGCTGCGACGGCCACGGGTGCCACCATGCTGGCCGGGAGGATGCGGGCGGCGTTCGAGCGTCTTGCTCGGTCCGAAAAGGGGCACGCCGAAGCGGCGGCTGATTCTGTCTTTTGGCCCTGTGTATCTTGCCATGGAGTGTGCGGGAAGCGGGTTGAGCGGAGTGGAGCGGAAGAGTGGGAATGTCGGGTCGGAATCAGACGCGACGGGCTTTGGGCGGACGGCAGCCGTTGTGCGGCACGGGAGTGACGTCCCGGATGCCGGTGACCTCGATACCGAGTCCCTGCACCGCGCGGACGGCGGATTCACGGCCGGAACCGGGGCCCTTGACGCGGACTTCGGCCTCGCGGAGTCCATGGGCCATCGCCTGGCGGCAGGCGTCCTGGGAGACGAGCTGTGCGGCGTAGGCCGTGCTTTTCCGGGAGCCGCGGAAGCCCATCTTGCCGGCGGTGGACCAGCCGAGCACGGCTCCGGTCATATCCGTCACGGTGACGATGGTGTTGTTGAAGGTCGCCTGGACATGGACGATGCCCACATGGACGTTCTTGCTGCCCTTGGCCTTGAGGATCTTGGTCTTGCCTTCGGCTTCTCCCTCGAGTTCAAGGAAGACATCGGCGGCGGTCTTCTCCTTTTTCTCGGGTGCGGGCTCCTTCACCTCGGGTGCGGGTGCGGCCGCCTTCGGAGCGGGAGCCGGTTTTTCGGCCGGTGCGTCGGCGTTTTTGGATTCGGTTTCGTCAGCCATGGTAAAAGTGGGCGTTCAGGTGGGAAAGGGAGTGCGGGCGGGAATCAGACCTTGCCCTTTTTGGCGTTAGGATTGCGGACGACCCCCACCGTGCGCTTGCCACCCTTACGGGTGCGGGCATTGGTCGAAGTGCGTTGCCCGCGAACCGGTAGACCCTTGCGGTGCCGGATTCCCCGGTAGCAGTTGATGGTCTGGAGCCGCTTCAGGTTCGCGCCCAGCTCGCGGCGGA